>NZ_RJVZ01000004.1:0-140488 GCF_003944215.1 Streptococcus oralis
TCTCCACATAATATTTCTGAATTCTGATGATTTTTTTGAAAGGTTTCTAAGGCTTTTTCGTCATTATCAATTCCTAATAGAACATTAAATCTAGCCATCTCGAATCCATAAGATAGACCGCCTGCTCCTGAAAATAAATCTACAATGTTATATTTTTTCAACTGATAAACTCCACACTATTTTCTCATATATAATTATACCATACTGCTTACTTAAAAATACTTCTACATAGATTACATCATATAATACTTAATGTAAACTGAATGAATATCGCTTTTATTTATTCACTATTCAATCAATTATATGGTTTAGACTCCGAAGATTATCATCACTAATCAAGTTAAACAGAAATAGACAGAATTACTACACTCTGCCTCCCTTTATTGTTTCTCTTCCCAATCATGGTAGGCAGCGTAAAGCTGGCTTTTATTCCACTGGTAGAGTTTTGCAACTTCTTTTATGGCTTGATTTTTCTTCATACCTTGCTGGATTCGCGCTTGGATTTCTGAAAACAAGTCCTCCTCGTTCTTTTCCTCTACATCCTGACTGGCACCTTCAACGATGAGAAGGCACTCGCCCTTGAGTGGCGTTTCAGCGATGTTTTCTAATAACTCAGAGATGGTACCTCGTTGGTATTCTTCATAGATTTTAGTCAATTCCCTGACCAAGACTACCGAGCGGTCACCATAGACTTCTAGCATATTTTCCAGCGTATCCGCTACACGATGAGGAGATTCGTAGAAAATCTGAGTTTCTGGATACTCTTTTTTGGCTTGAAAAAATTGCTTTTGCTGGCCTGATTTTCTCGGTAAGAAACCGTAAAAGATATGTGGCTGTGGCGCTAAACCACTGGCAATCAAGGCAGAAATCCCTGCAGAGGCACCCGGAACTGTGACAACTGCAATCTCTTCCTCAATCGCTGCCTTGACCAAATCATGCCCAGGGTCCGAGATGCTAGGCAGACCCGCATCGGAGACCTGAGCAATACTTTGTCCTGCTTTCAGAAAACTAATCAAGTCAGGAATCTTTTCCTTGGCATTGTGCTCGTGAAAACTGATCTGTTTGGTCTGAATGTCAAAATGCTTGAGTAAGAGACCTGTATTGCGCGTGTCCTCAGCCGCAATCCAATCCACCTCTTTCAAAGTCTGGATGGCACGAAAGGTCATATCATCTAGATTGCCAATCGGCGTTGCTACTAGGTACAGCTTGCCATAGGGAGTTTGCCCCTTAAAACTTTTTTGAATCTGCATGCTTACTCCCTGTATAACAACTCATCACAGAACATACATTCCTCGTCCTGCTCTCGGCGTTGTCCATAAAAATCATTACATACGTGAAAACCGTCTTTATAGATTCGACGCACGCTTTCACGAACATGCTTGGCCTTGACAGGTGTATCTGCTTCTACCTCGCCCAAGCGTTCACGCAACTTACTGTTTTCCAAGCGAAGAGCTGTATTTTCCTCTACCAGGCTCTTGAGATTTTTCTTGATGGCTTCCACATCGGCTAAGGTCACCAATAACTGTTGGGAGAAATCATCCAGCGCATCAAATAATTCTTTCTTGTCCATAAACCAGCCCTTTCCTTTCTTTATTCTTAATTGAGTTTACATTTCTTTCAAGACCAGATATTCCATGGCATTTTGAAAGCTGACATTAGCCTGCCACATTTTTCTAGCTTCTAGTAAATCTTGTAAAATCTGTCGAATCCTTGCTTGCAAGAGATCCTGTCCACAGAGGACTTCGAGGATTCGCAAGACCTGATCTTGTTTTTCCTTGTCATCTGCCAAGCTAGCTAATTTCGCAACTTGCAAATAACTTTCTTTTTTCTTAGCTAATAACCAGGTTAGCAGGCGCTCACTCTCATCCATCAAGGTCCAAAAACTGGCCTGATTTGCCAACTTTTCTGCTTCAGCTCGTGATTGACAAAACTGAGCTAAGAGAGTCGCTTTTTTCTTGACCAGACCTGCTTGTTCTAATTGATGGATGAGCTTTTCTTCCTGCTTTTTAAAGTGGAAAATCTGCGTCCGACTACGGATGGTCGGTAAAATCTTTTCCTCATCACTGGTTAAGAAGAAAATGTAAACCTCACTCTGAGGTTCTTCGATGACCTTGAGCAGAGAATTGGCTGCGTTGGGATGCATTTTTTCCGCCTGCTCGATAATAAAGACCTGTTGCTGGCTTTCAATCCCTGCTTGAGAAAACTGACCAACCAACTCCCGAATGCGTTCTGTCTTAATGACCTGGTTGACTGGCTTAATCAAGGTAACATCGGGAAATTCTTCCTGTTCAATCAGCTTGCAGTTTCGACATTTCTCACATGGTAAAACGCCTACTTTATCCCTACAAAAGAGGCTCTTAGCCAAAAACTGCGCCATTTCCAAGCTTCCAAAGAAACCTGAAAAGAGATAGGCGTGATTGAGCTGGTCTTGTTCTAGGATACGGACAAAGCGGTCAAATTGCTCTGGTTGCCAATCCTTTAGTTGATCTTGTTTCATTTTGCCAAGCCCATTCTGTCAAACAAGACAGCCTTGGTAGCTTCCACAACTTGCTCCAAAGGAAGACTGGCATCAATCTTGGCAATACGACTTCCTTCTTTTTCTAGAAGAGAAAGGTAGCCTTGGCGGACTTTTTGATGCAAGTCCAAGCCTTCCAAGTCCAAACGATTGACCTCCCGATCACTGTTAGCTGCTATGCGAGCTAGCCCTTCTTCCACCTCAATGTCAAAATAAAGTGTCAAATCAGGTTTGAGGCCATCTGTCGCAAAGTGATTGAGCCAATTAATGGCATCAATATCCAAGCCACGGCCAAATCCCTGATAAGCAACAGAACTATCGATGAAGCGGTCCATAATGACCAGCTTGCCAGCTTCAAGTGCAGGCAGAACTTTTTCCACCAAGTGCTGTCTGCGACTGGCGATATAGAGAAGGAGCTCTGTTTTAGGATCCATCTGAGTATGACTTGGATCCAAAATCACTTGACGAATTTTCTCCCCAAGCAAGACTCCACCTGGCTCACGGGTCGTCAACACTTCTACTCCTTTTTCCTCTAAAATTGGGAGCAGAGCCTCTAAAACACTGGTCTTTCCTGCTCCCTCTGGTCCCTCAAGAGAGACTAAAAATCCTTTTGACATGTCTAACTCATTTCTTTTTTTCTACCTTCTATTCTATCAAAAAAATAGGTTTTTGTGACAATCTTTTTGTGTCTTCTCATTTCAAACACCAGAAAAAGAGGCAGTCAAAGCCACCTCTTATTTACCTAGTTCTTGTGTTCGTTTATAGGCTTGCTGAACTGCGTCCATGACGGTACCTCTAAAGGCATGTTCTTCCAGACTTGCTACACCCGCGATAGTCGAACCTCCTGGGCTACAAACTTGGTCTTTCAATACTCCAGGATGTTGTTGACTTTCGAGGACCATTTGTCCAGCGCCGACTACTGTTTGGGCTGCCATTTTCAAAGCCGTTTCTCGTGGCAATCCTATCTGTACACCCGCGTCTGCCAAAGCCTCGATAAAGAGATAGACAAAAGCTGGTCCACAACCTGCGAGACCTGTCGCCGCATCGATTAAGCCATCTCCCATCTCAACCAAGAGACCAGCCTTGGCTAAAAGCTGACAAAAGAGTTCACTGTCCTCAGCACGACAGTTTGCTGACATGGCATAACTAATCACTCCTTGTCCGATAGCCACTGGAGTATTGGGCATGATGCGAACAATCCGGTGTTGACTTGGCAGAAAACTAGCCAGTTTTTCCAAGGTCAATCCAGCCGCCATGGAAATCAAAAGAAGACTCTCTCTCTTTTCAAGGATAGTCTGATATTGAGAAAGTAAGTCTGAGAACTGAGCAGGCTTTACTCCTAGAAAAATCACATCTGCTTCTGCAAAAATTTCTTCATTACTGGAAGCCTGACCGCCGAAATTAGTGATGAAAGCATCTACTTTTGCTTGACTACGATTGGCAAGGAGAATCTGAGCACCCGACCTGACCTGCAAAACAGCCTTGGCCAAGCTAGAACCCATATTCCCCAAACCGATAAATCCAATCTTCATCTCTTACTCCCTTATCTGTCCGTCACCAGTAACCACATACTTGTAGCTAGTTAATTCCTTCAAGCCCATTGGACCACGCGCGTGCAGTTTCTGAGTAGAAATCCCCATTTCACATCCAAGACCAAATTGCCCACCATCAGTGAAACGCGTTGAGGCATTGACATAAACTGCTGCAGAGTCCACTTGATTTGTAAAGTAGGCTGCAGATTCAGCATTTTCTGTCACAATGGCATCCGAATGATGGGTACTGTGGACTTCAATATGCGCAACCGCTTCTTCTAAACTACTCACAACCTTAACCGCAAGGATATAATCTAAAAACTCAGTGTCAAAGTCTTGGACCTCAGCTGCTCGACCTGAAAGAAACTGACTTGCTTTGCTATCCAAGCGGAATTGAATCGGTTCCAGCCCAGCTTCTTTCCGACTTGTAACCAGAACTTGCTCCAAGCGAGGAAGGAAATCCCCTGCCTTGTCTTCATGAACCAACAAGACCTCCATGGCATTGCAGACAGAAGGACGACTGGTTTTAGCATTGTTGATAATAGACAGAGCCTTGTCTTCATCAGCATCCTTATCCACATAGACATGAACAATTCCAGTTCCTGTCTCGATAACAGGTACGATAGCATTTTCAACCACAGCATTGATCAAGCCAGCACCTCCACGAGGAATGAGAAGGTCTAGATAGCCCTTGGCCTTCATCATGGCATAGCTGCTTTCACGACTGGTATCTTCCACCAGTTGAATCACATCTGGGTGAATGGACGTCGTCTCCAAGCCCTTCTTCAAGGCTGTGACAATAGCATGAGCTGTTTGGTAGGCGTCCTTACCACTACGAAGAACGACCGCATTGCCACTCTTAAGAGCCAAAGCAGCTGCATCAGACGTCACATTTGGACGGCTTTCGTAGATAATACCAATAACCCCCATGGCCACACGCTTCTTAGTAATAACCAAGCCATTATCAAGATGACTTGTTTCTAGGACTTCACCAATAGGATCTGGTAAAGCAACCACTTCACGAATCCCTCTTGCCATCGCTTCTATACGTCCCGTATCCAAATAAAGACGGTCTAGCATAACATCTGTGATTTTCCCTTTGGCCGCTTCCATATCGAGGGCATTGGCTGCTAAAATCTCCTTAGTAGCTGCCAATAAATGATCAGCCATGGCTAGCAAGGCTTGGTTTTTCACTGCTTCACTGGCAGTATTGATTGATTTCTTAACAGCCTGTACCTGTTCAAATTGTTCTTGTGTACTTACCATCGTTCACCTCTAAAATTCTGTAAAGAGCAACTGGATTTCAGGAGTGATTGAAATCCAGTCATCTCGGTGAATCAAGACTCCCTTAGCTTTTTGAGAACGGAGCATATCTTCTAGGGCTGAGATGCCAAATTGGACACGTCCCTTTCCAAGAGATTGACCCGTTTCTTTATCAGCCACTGTGACAATATCGTGGTAAGAGAAGTTTCCTTCCACTTCTACCACGCCTGATAAAAGGAGACTTTTCCCGTTTTTTGAAAGTGCCTCTGCAGCTCCACCATCTACCCAAATCGTTCCCTGACTTTGAGCATAGAAGGCCAGCCATTGTTTCTGGGTACGAAGTCCCTTCTCTTGCGCAACAAAGTAGGAACCATCCCTAGTTTCTTCAGCTGCCTCAATCAGTGCATCTGATTTCAAGGAAGAGCAGATATAGACTGGTACCCCTGACTCCGTCGCAATCGTAGCAGCTTTTATTTTTGTCAGCATACCCCCAGTACCATTTGACGAACCTGCTCCACCAGCCATATCAATAATCTCACGATTGATAGTCTCAATTTTCTCCAAGCGCTTGGCTGTTGGATCTGAGTTGGGATTTCCAGTATAGAGACCGTCCACATCTGTCAAGAGAACTAAAAGATCCGCTTGGACCATCGCCGCTACCTGGGCACTCAGAGTGTCATTGTCCCCAACCTTGAGCTCATCAATGACGACACTGTCATTTTCATTGATGATGGGAATTGCCCCACGATGAAGCAATACAGACAAGGCTTGATGGGCATTCTTATAGCGACGTTTATCTACAAAATCATCCTGTGTCAGCAAGATTTGCGCAGAGACGATTTGGCGCATGAGGAGGTTGGTTGTGTATTCTTCTAGGAGCAGACCTTGTCCTACTGCAGCCGAAGCTTGTTTATCTGCAATCTTTGTCGGACGTTTTTTAAAACCCAAAGCTCCAAATCCAGCGGCAACAGCCCCAGATGAAACTAAAATCAACTCATGCCCAGCCTCATGCAACATAGCTAATTGTTGGGTAATTGCCTTTACTTTACTTCTTGATAAACTCCCGTCTTCATTTGTTAAGGAGGAGGTCCCTACCTTAAAGACGATTCGTTTGTACTTCATATTCTCACTCCGATTCTTCATATTTATCCATTATAACATGAATGCTTTAAAATAGAAAAGACTTGAAATGAAAAAGGTTGAGATAGCTATCTCAACTCTTTTATCTATTCTCAGTTTTACGCAATCTTTCCAGCGTTTCTTTAAAAATTTCTGGAATATCTGCTGTGAACTCCAAGGTTTCACCTGTTCTCGGATGGGTAAATCCTAGAGTCTTAGCATGGAGGAATTGTCCATGTCCTTTCAGCGTTTTTCGAGGACCATAGACCTCATCACCAGCGACTGGATGACCTATATAAGCCATGTGAACACGGATTTGGTGGGTACGTCCTGTTTCCAGTTGCAACTCCACTAAGCTATAATCTCCAAAGCGTTCCAAGACGTGAAAACGGGTCAAAGCTGGCTTACCTTTAGCAGCCACAGCCTGTTTCTTACGGTCTTTTTCGCTCCGACCAATCGGTGCTTCAATCACACCACGATCATTTGGCAGATTGCCGTGAACAATTGCCCAGTATTTACGGAGAGACTTCTTATCTTTTAGCTCTTGGGCAAGTGCTAAGTGGGCCTCATCATTTTTTGCAATCATGAGCAGACCAGATGTGTCCTTGTCAATGCGGTGGACGATTCCTGGGCGGAGAACCCCATTGATTCCTGACAAGTCTTTTATATGGTACATGAGGGCATTGACCAAGGTTCCACTAGTATGACCGGCGCTAGGATGAACCACCATACCTTGCGGTTTGTTAACAACGGCTACATCCTCATCTTGGTAGATGATTTCGAGTGGCAGATTCTCAGCCACATACTCTAAAACCTCCGGTTCTGGCACATGATAAGTGACGACATCACCCTCTTGGACAGTGTATTTTGCTTTCTTGGCTTGCCCATTAACCAAAACTTGTCCAGCCTTGATTTGTTCATTCGCGAGACTGCGTGACAATTCTGTCAGGTCAGACAGAGCCTTATCCAAGCGCACCCCACCTCTTTCAATTTTTATTTCCATTTATTTCCTCTTTAAGCATTGCAATCAATAGAACAATGACACCAACTGTCAAATAACTGTCAGCCACATTGAAAATCGCAAAGTTGATAAAGTCTAGGTGAAACATATCCACCACAAAACCTTGACTCATTCTGTCGATAAAGTTGCCAAGACCTCCCGCAATAATTAGAGTCAATCCAAAGACCAGCCAGAGAGAGTCCTCCATGTGTTTATGTAGATACCATATGGCACCTGCCATGACGATCAGTGTAATACCAGCAAATAACCACTGCTGATCTTGCAGCATGGAGAAGGCTGCTCCTCTATTTTGCAGATAGGTCAAGCTAACAAGATTGGGTATCCACGAACGCACTTCACCCAGTGGAATCTGTTGGACAACATAATTTTTGACCAACTGATCCACCCCAATCAAAAGCAGTATAATGACTGCCACTATTCCTCTTTTTTTCATGATTTCCTCTTTTGATCAAAATATTCTTGCATAACCTCAACAAAAAGTGTCCCAGCTTGACTAAGCTCCACTTCCTCCCGTTTGACATAGACCATGCGGTTATCTAGATTATCCTTGAGGCGAATGACTGTAATGCCATTGACACTGTCACTATCTAAAAATCCAGACCCTGTCGCATAGGCGTCCGTCCGCTCTAAAATACCATTCAAAGTAGCACGGTCCGTCACATTAAACATCAGGGAGCTCGCGCTGGTGTCGACAAAGTTCTCTGAATAGTATAGGTACTCATCCTTTTCCTGAGTAAAGCGAACTGTTGGTAAATCAGCTAAATCCTCCATGACCAGTTCTTCTTTTTCCGCCAAGGGATGTCCTTCACGCAGATAGATGTGGGTATGAAAAGGAATTAGTTCAATAACTTCTAAACCAAGCTTTTCAACTCGTTGCATGATGCCCTTTTTATTTTGGTTGTTGAGGTAGATAATCCCAATCTCACTATGTCCTTGGGCCACTTCGTCTAAAATTTGAACTGTAGTAGACTCAAAAATACGAAAGTTCTTATAATCAGGATGGCGCTCTGAAAAAGCCGTAATGGTTGGTGGCAAGAAGTCATAGTGCTGGCTGGCAATGGAAAATTCATCCTTTTCTTCCTCAGGATTGGCATACTGATTTTGAAAAACATCAAAGCCTTTGACCAATTCTTGCGCTTTCTCATAAAATTCCATACCGCGACGTGTCAAAAACGTTCCTGAACTCGTCCGACGGAAAATTTTAAAGCCTAACTCTTTTTCCAAATCGCGCACAGAAATAGACAGACTCGGCTGACTAACATACATCTTTTCAGCAGCTTCACGGAAAGTACCGCTATTAGCAATAGCAACAACATAGCGTAATTGTTGAATATTCATCTTCTACCCCCAACTTCTCTATCTGTTCATTATACCATATTTTAGAAGTTTTCAACCTAGGAAAAATAATGTCACTCATAAAATTCATCTACACTAGTAACAAAGAATTATGGGTACCAAAACAAAAAATAGGCTCTCCGAAAACTCGGAAAGCCTTATTTAATGCTACTTCTAGCTTCCTCACCTTTTCATTTTAAGGTTCGGGATAAAAAGGTTCACTGAACCTTTTTATTTTGCGATTGGGTAAACAGAAACTTGTTTCTTATCGCGACCTTTACGTTCAAAGCGTACTACGCCTTCAACTTTAGCGAACAAAGTATCGTCTCCACCACGTCCAACGTTTACACCTGGATAGATGTGTGTACCACGTTGACGGTAAAGGATTGATCCACCTGTTACAGTTTGTCCATCGGCTGCTTTAGCTCCAAGACGTTTCGCTTGTGAATCACGTCCGTTTGATGTAGAACCTCCACCTTTTTTGTGGGCGAAAAGTTGCAAGTTGTTAAGAGTCATTTTTAACATAATGTTTTCCTCCGTGTTAGTTTTCTGTGATAACTCTGGTTTGGACGAACTCAGAAGAGTTCTCCGATAAGTTTGCCATACCTAAGAAAAATGATTCGAAGAATAACTGCGTCATTTCTCTCTGGTGCGAAGGAAGATCCGCTGGTATTTCAACCTTTAGATAGCCACCTTCATCTTCGTTTAATTCTAGGATTGGTTCATAGCCTGCAAATTTCTCAATGGAATTGATAAAGTTAATGGCAAGCGTAGAAACCGATGCACACACGACATCTAAGCCGTATTCGCCACTTTCGGCGTGTCCAGTAATTTCCGCACTCCTCAGCTCGCCATCTTCGGCTCTCTCAAAGACTGCTTGTATCATGTGTTCTCCTTAAAATTAAGCGTTGATCGCGTTGATGACAACTTTTGTATATGGTTGACGGTGACCTTGTTTACGGTGGCTACCTTTTTTAGGTTTGTACTTGTAAGTAACAACTTTCTTTTGTTTTCCTTGTTTTTCAACAGTTCCAACTACAGTAGCTCCAGCAACAAGTGGAGTTCCGACAACAGTGTTTTCACCACCAACAAGAACAACTTCGTTAAAAGTAACTTCTTGACCAGCTTCAACGTTCAATTTTTCAACGTAAACTGCTTGACCAACTTCAACTTTAACTTGTTTTCCGCCAGTTTTGATAATTGCGTATGTGCTCATTATGCACCTCCTATGATTTTTAGGTTTCCCCGTATTTTTGTGAAGACTCGCCTAGCATCGTGGGACGAACCACTTCTATATCACAGAGTGAGCAACGATGTTCGTGCGGTTGCACAGGATTGTGCATAGTCAACTCTTCAAGTATAGCATATCTTCTTTTTTCTTACAAGTAAAATCAATCAAATTTAAGCTTTTTCTTTCCCTTTTTTTCTCCAAGAAGCAAAAAGCATGCTGAAGTAAAAGATACTCATCATCAGGGGAATACCTAAAATTGTCTTCTCCTGATAGTAAATCGTCAGATAAGCCGAAAAAATGACTCCAAAGACAAAACTGCTAAGCAAGCTAACAAAAATCAAGCCCTCTCGTAGGAAAGGCGTATGTTTGGTCCGAAAATAATCCCCAAAAGCTAACATGGTTCGTTTGATATTCCCTGTCATAAAAGCATTATTATAGGCAATACCTGACACTTCTCCAAAAGCAGTTGTCACCAGTCCCATACAGAAGGCCAATGGCGGTACGAGATAGATATTATCAACAGTTTGCGGCACAAAACCTATAATTAAGGACAGGATTGCGAGTGGAATCAAGGACAAAATCGGCTTTTTTACTATTCGTAGTTTTTCTTTATACAATGTCAGAAAAAAGACACCCATCATAAAGGAAAACAAGGTCATTACTTTGGCACTGGCATCCGAGACATTCTGCTGAATGAGTCCTACAGAAAGAAAGACGACATTCCCAGTTTGTCCAGCAACAAGGGTATTTCCTCGCACGATAAAGGTATAGGCATCTACATATCCTGCACAAAAAGTCAAAAAAAGCGCTAGTCTCTTAGACTGACGTGATATTTTTCTTATTGGTAATAATCTCATTTTCTCCCCCTTCTCATTTCATCTACTTATCTAAATATTGTACCACTTTCTCCAAGAAATGCGTGGTCCATTTGAAAATTTTTACCATCTGTTGGATAGTCCTTCTTTTCTATGTTATAATGAAGGAAGGATTTGAAGTCGGAAAAGGAGTATTTATGCTTAAATTAGGTGTTATCGGAACAGGTACTATTACCCATCATTTCATAGAAGCAGCCCATGCTAGTGGAGAATACCAGCTGGTTGCAGTCTATTCTAGAAAACTAGAAACTGCTGCAACCTTTGCTTCTCAGTATCAGGATATCCAACTCTTTGATCAATTAGAAGACTTCTTTAAGTCTTCCTTTGATGTAGTCTATATCGCCAGTCCAAACTCCTTGCATTTTGTTCAAGCCAAGGCTGCCTTGTCTGCTGGTAAGCACGTCATTCTTGAAAAGCCAGCTGTCACTCAGCCACAAGAGTGGCTGGATTTGAGACAGACAGCTGAGAAAAATCACTGTTTTATCTTTGAGGCAGCTCGTAATTACCACGAGAAATCCTTTACTACTATCAAAAACTTTTTAGCAGACAAGCAAATCTTAGGAGCTGATTTCAACTATGCCAAGTATTCTTCCAAGATGCCTGACTTGTTGGCGGGACAGACGCCTAATGTCTTTTCAGATCGTTTTGCTGGCGGAGCCCTTATGGATTTGGGGATTTATCCTCTCTATGCTGCCGTTCGTCTTTTTGGAAAAGCTAATGACGCGACTTATCAAGCTCAACAGCTTGACAATAGCATTGACCTAAATGGAGACGGTATCCTCTTCTACCCTAACTTTCAAGTTCATATCAAAGCTGGGAAAAACATCACTTCCAATCTTCCTTGTGAGATTTACACAGCAGATGGAACCTTGACCCTCAACACGATTGAACATGTCCGCTCAGCTATTTTTACTAACCACCAAGGAAATCAAGTTCAACTCCCTATCCAACAGGCTCCCCATACAATGACTGAGGAAGTTGCTGCATTTGCACACATGATCCAGCAACCAGACCAGAAACTTTACCAGAACTGGCTGGATGATGCAAGCTCTGTTCATGATTTACTCTATACCATGCGCCAGACTGCTGGCATTAGATTTGAGGCAGAAAGATGAAAACTAAATTACCCACTGAATGGCAAGAACTGAGCGACCAACTCGGTTTCCAAGAATTTACCCCCATTCAAACTCAACTATTTGAACCCATTCTTGCTGGAGAAAACCTCCTGGGAGTAAGCCCAACAGGAACTGGTAAGACCCTCGCTTACCTCCTGCCAAGTCTTCTCAGACTACAAAAGAAAAAAGCTCAGCAACTCTTGATTTTAGCACCAAATACAGAGCTTGCTGGACAGATTTTTGACGTGTGTAAAGCGTGGGCAGAAGCTATCGGTTTGACTGCTCAGCTCTTCTTATCAGGTTCAAGTCAGAAACGCCAGATTGAACGCCTTAAAAAGGGACCAGAAATTCTCATTGGAACTCCTGGCCGTATCTTTGAGTTGATTAAATTGAAAAAAATCAAGATGATGAATGTGGAAACCATCATTCTGGATGAATTTGACCAATTGCTCGATGATTCTCAGATTCACTTTGTCGAAAAAATCACTCACTATGCACCTCGTGACCATCAACTCATCTACATGAGTGCGACGACCAAGTTTGACCAAGATAAGATTGCACCAAACACGCGCACCATTGATCTCTCTGATCAAAAACTGGACAACATCCAACATTTCTACATGCAGGTAGACCAACGTCACCGAGTGGATATGCTACGAAAACTAGCTCATGTAGAGGATTTCCGTGGCCTGGTCTTCTTTAACAGCTTGTCAGATCTTGGAAGTGCGGAGGAAAAACTACAGTATCGCGATATCTTGGCTGTTTCCCTCGCTAGCGATGTCAATGTTAAATTTCGAAAAGTCATCTTAGAAAAGTTTAAAGACAAGCAACTAACCCTGCTCCTTGCAACTGACCTTCTGGCTCGTGGAATTGATATCGATAGCCTAGAATGTGTCATAAATTTTGATATTCCTAGAGACATGGAAACATACACTCACCGCGCTGGCCGTACAGGCCGCATGGGCAAAGAGGGCTATGTTGTCACTCTCGTAACCCATCCTGAAGAACTTAAAAAACTCAAGAAATTCGCAAGTGTGCGTGAAATTGTTCTAAAAAATCAAGAACTCTATATCAAATAAGGTTGGCTTCCGCCAACCTTTTTCTTATCCCCAAGTAATTTCTAACTGATAGCTGGCAAAGGGCTGTCCCTCTTGGTTTTGCAGTTGATAGGCTAGCTCAATCTTTTGCCCATCCAGTTTGTAGTGACTGGTTTGAATGATGAACTCCTGCATCCCCATTGGAGTCGGAATATAGGCTAAACTATCACTATCCTTTAGAAATCTCATAATGGTCTTCGGATTGGAAAAACGGGTCATCACCAGTTCTTCTTCATGAAACTTAAGAACCACTTTTTCCTTTTCCTCATTATAGAAAAGCAGGTAGCTATAATCTCCCTTTTCACGCACTTCCACGTCATAGAGTTGGTCTATGACTTCCAACTGTTCATCAAACTGAATCCTATTTCGCATCCGAATCTTCACATCAAATCCTCTTTCTTGTCTCTTGTCCTACTATTTTACCAAAAAGAGCAGGATTTTGCTATAATGGTCATATGAACGAAAAAGTATTCCGTGACCCAGTTCACAACTATATCCATGTAAACAATCAGGTCATATACGACTTGATCAATACAAAAGAATTTCAACGTCTGCGCCGTATCAAACAGCTAGGGACTTCCAGCTATACCTTCCATGGTGGCGAGCACAGTCGCTTTTCCCACTGTTTGGGGGTCTATGAGATTGCACGACGCATCACAGAGATTTTTGAAGAAAAATATCCTGAGGAATGGGATCCTGCTGAGTCTCTCTTGACCATGACCGCTGCGCTCCTTCATGACCTCGGGCACGGTGCCTACTCTCATACTTTTGAACATCTCTTTGATACAGACCATGAGGCCATTACTCAGGAAATCATCCAAAGTACTGAGACAGAGATTCACCAAGTCTTGTTACAAGTATCACCCGATTTCCCGGAGAAGGTAGCCAGTGTCATCGACCATACTTACCCTAACAAACAGGTGGTGCAACTCATTTCCAGTCAGATCGATGCGGACCGCATGGACTATCTCTTGCGCGACTCCTATTTTACAGGAGCATCTTATGGGGAATTTGACCTGACTCGCATCCTCCGAGTCATTCGTCCAGTCGAAAATGGGATCGCCTTTCAGCGCAATGGCATGCATGCCATCGAAGACTACGTTCTCAGTCGCTATCAGATGTACATGCAGGTTTATTTCCACCCAGCAACACGGGCCATGGAAGTTCTCCTACAAAATCTCCTCAAACGCGCCAAGGAACTCTATCCTGAGGCCAAGGACTTCTTTGCACGAACTTCTCCACACCTTCTTCCTTTCTTTGAAAAAAATGTGACCTTGTCTGATTATCTAGCTCTTGATGATGGCGTGATGAATACCTACTTCCAGCTCTGGATGACCAGTCCTGACAAGATTCTCGCAGACTTGTCGCAGCGCTTTGTCAACCGCAAGGTCTTTAAATCCATTACCTTTTCACAAGAAGACCAAGACCTACTCGCAACCATGAGACAACTGGTTGAAGACATCGGCTTTGATCCCGACTACTACACTGCCATTCATAAGAACTTTGACCTCCCTTATGATATCTATCGTCCCGAATCTGAAAATCCACGGACACAGATTGAGATTTTACAAAAAAATGGAGACCTGGCTGAACTCTCTAGCCTGTCTCCTATCGTTCAATCCCTTGCTGGCAGCCGCCATGGAGATAATCGTTTTTATTTCCCGAAAGAAATGTTGGACCAAAACAGTATCTTCGCAAGCATTACCCAGCAATTTTTACACTTGATTGAGAACGATCATTTTGCCCCAAATAAGAACGAATAGAGGAAATTTATGAGTATTAAACTAATCGCCGTCGATATCGATGGTACCCTGGTTAACAGTAAAAAGGAAATCACTCCTGAAGTCTTTTCTGCCATCCAAGATGCCAAACAAGCCGGTGTCAAAGTCGTGATTGCAACGGGTCGTCCTATCGCGGGTGTTGCCAAACTTCTGGACGACTTACAATTGAGAGACCAAGGTGACTATGTCGTGACCTTCAACGGTGCCCTTGTCCAAGAGACTGCTACTGGCCATGAGATTATCAGCGAATCTTTAGCCTATGAGGATTATCTGGATATGGAATTTCTCAGTCGCAAGCTCGGTGTCCACATGCACGTTATTACCAAGGACGGTATCTATACTGCCAATCGCAATATCGGAAAATACACGGTGCACGAATCAACCCTCGTCAACATGCCCATTTTCTACCGTACTCCTGAAGAAATGGCTGACAAGGAAATCGTCAAATGTATGTTTATCGATGAACCAGAAATCCTCGATGCTGCGATTGAAAAGATTCCAGCCGAATTTTACGAGCGCTACTCTATTAACAAATCAGCTCCTTTCTACCTTGAGCTCCTTAAAAAGAATGTAGACAAGGGTTCAGCTATTACTCACCTAGCCGAGAAACTCGGATTGACCACAGATGAAACCATGGCGATCGGGGACGAAGAAAATGACCGCGCCATGCTGGAAGTCGTTGGAAATCCCGTTGTCATGGAAAATGGAAATCCTGAACTCAAAAAAATCGCCAAATACATCACCAAAACAAATGATGAATCCGGCGTCGCCCATGCCATCCGTACGTGGGTACTGTAGCAAAAGGTAAGAATAGACGAAAACCGCTCAGCTGAGCGGTTTTTTACACTATTCATATTGCCCCCTGCAGGAATCGAACCTGCAACTACTCCTTAGGAGGGAGTTGTTATATCCATTGAACTAAGGGAGCTAGAGAAAAACTCTGCTGATTAGCAGAGTCTTTTAGTCGAATTAACGACGGATTTCTTTGATACGAGCTGCTTTACCTTGAAGAGCACGCAAGTAGTACAATTTCGCACGACGTACTTTACCGTAACGAACAACTTCGATCTTTTCAACACGTGGAGTGTGGATTGGGAAGATACGCTCAACACCTACACCGTTAGAGATTTTACGAACTGTGTAGTTTTCTGAGATGCCAGCACCTTTACGTGCAATAACAACACCTTCAAAAATCTGGATACGTTCACGGTTACCTTCGACAACTTTCGCGTGTACACGAACAGTGTCACCAGGACGGAATGATGGGATATCTGTACGAAGTTGACCTTCAGTCAAGCTTTGGATTAATGGATTCATTTTATTCTCCTATCTTTGTCAATCTTGAGGAACCTTCCTCAGCGGATAAACTGTATTTTTGTGCGTCCATTACACACAAGATACAGTTTACCAAATTTCCACCTAAAAGTAAAGAAATTTATAGCAGAATTCCTAAAAAAATCGCTAGAAAACCGCCTATGTAAGTTAAGAGAAAATAGCTATAAAATACCTTCTTGTCACTTAATAGTCTTTGCAGCTCGTCATTCAGGGTCGAAAAGGTCGTCAACCCACCACAAAAACCTGTCGCTAGGATGGCATAGACTTCCTTGGACTCCACATGATTGTAGAGTAGGCCAATCAAAAAACAGCCTAGAAGATTGGCTATGAGAGTTCCTAGTGGCAATTTAGAAGCTTGATTGTATCGAGAAAAGAAATAGCGCACTAGGGCTCCAAACCCGCAGGCGATTGCAAGATAAACGATTACCATTTCTTCCTCCCTAGAACATAAGCCAAGAGCAGACCTCCTCCAATGCTCAAAAGCAGATAGATGATTAAGCTAAGATAACGCCCGGTATCAAGCAGTTTCACGGCATCAAGCATTAGGCTAGAAAAAGTTGTCAAGCCACCACAAAATCCTGTCCCCAGTGCCAAAACCAAGCCTTTACTAGTTCCCTTATAGACCAGATAGCCTTTCACCAGATAGACCAAGCAGAAAATGCCCAGATAGTTGACAAGGAGGGTCCCCCAAGGAAAGTCGGGACTGGCTGGTAACCAAGTGGAAACCAAGTAGCGAACAAGGCCTCCCAACATAGCAGCTAGAAAAATTCCGAGCGAATAGAATTGTTCTTTTTTCATTTGATGTTTTGATCCTGATAATCACGCGAACGTTTGAGAATGTCTGAAAAAGTCGCAACGATGGTTTCCTGATAGCGCTTATCTTCTACTCGATTTTTGACTTTTTCAAAAATAACTTCTTCTCTCTTAGAATCTAAGATTGGCTTACCAGATGCTTTCTTATAAGCGACAACCCCTTCAACTAAGTGCATCCGTTCTTCTAGGAGCTTGACGATTTGGTCGTCGATTTGATCAATTTCTTGCCGAATAATATCTAAATTCATACACTCTCCTCCTTTATTTGAATTATTGTATCAAAAAGCCACCAAATAGGCTAGTAAAATCCCAAAATAACTAATAAAAAAACGCACTGACTTCTTCCAGTCAGCGCAGTTTGATTCTTATCCTACTTTTGCAGCCAATTCTTCTGCGAACTGTTCCAAACGCTCGATGTCTTCTTCTTCGGCAGAGAGGTCCACTTTAACACACTCTGAACCTTTTTCTGCCCCTGTCGCTACAAAAACGCGATCAAAGTCATCGACAGCCTTACAGAATTCGTCATAGAAGGTATCTCCTGAACCAACCACTCCATAGATTTTGCCATTCAAGTTGAGATCTGCTAGGTCTTCGTAGAAGTCCATCATCTCATCTGGCAATTCTCCATCTCCGTAAGTGTAAGTCGCAACGATCGCGATGTCCGCCTCCAAGAAGTCTGAAGCGTCAACAGTCGTACATTCATCAACATCGACATCCAAACCCAAATCACGCAATTTATCTGCTACAATATCTGCAATTTCTTCGGTATTACCGGTCATACTGGCAAATACAATTTTTGCTAATGCCATATCGTCCTCCTCAATTTATCTTTCTCCATTATATCATATCTTTTTCATTTTAAAAATAAAAATTCTTGTGCTACAATGAAATGAGAAAGAATTGAGGTTATTTATGGAAATTTGCCAGCAAATTTTAGAAAAAATCAAAGAATACGATACCATTATCATTCATCGTCATATGAAACCAGATCCTGATGCCTTAGGGAGTCAGGTAGGTTTGAAAGCTCTTCTCACACACCATTTTCCTGAAAAGACCATCAAAGCTGTCGGTTATAATGAACCAACTTTGACTTGGATGGCGGAAATGGACACTGTCCAAGACAGTGACTACCAAGGAGCTCTTGCTATTATTTGTGATACAGCGAATCGTCCTCGTATCGATGATAAACGCTACGAACAAGCTGATTTCACCATCAAAATCGATCACCATCCAAATGATGATATCTATGGTGACCTATCTTGGGTGGATACAAGTTCAAGCAGTGCCAGTGAGATGATTGCCCTATTTGCTCAAGAAAATCAGCTGGCTTTGTCTAGTGAAGCAGCACGACTTCTCTATGCAGGAATTGTCGGGGACACGGGGCGTTTTCTCTACCCGTCAACTAGTGCTCGTACCTTTAGAATAGCTGGCCAGCTCCGAGAAGTTGATTTTGACTTTGCTGGGTTGTCTCGTCAAATGGATACCATGAGCTTCAAGATTGCAAAACTGCAAGGCTTTGTCTATGATCATTTAGAAGTTGATGAGAATGGAGCTGCACGCATTCTGCTTACTCAAGACATCTTGGAAAAATATAAGGTTACCGATGCTGAAACAGCGGCGATTGTCGGTGCACCTGGCCGAATTGATACTGTTAAGGCTTGGGCTATCTTTGTTGAACAAGCTGATGGCCACTTCCGCGTGCGTATGCGCAGTAAAATCACCCCTATCAATGAAATTGCCAAAGAACACGACGGGGGAGGACATCCATTGGCTAGTGGCGCCAATTCCTATAGTCTAGAAGAAAACGAAATCATCTACCAAAAGTTAAAAAACTTGCTTAAAAACTGATAAAATACTTGCCAAACTTATCAGAATCTGATAGACTAGTAAGGTAACAATCTATGGCTCGCAAAGAGACCATGGCAGAAAGGAAATATTGCAAAATGAAAAAAGATATCCATCCAGAATATCGCCCAGTTGTCTTCATGGACACAACTACTGGTTACAAATTCCTTAGCGGTTCAACAAAACGCTCTAACGAAACTGTTGAGTTCGAAGGCGAAACTTACCCATTGATCCGTGTGGAAATTTCATCAGACTCACACCCATTCTACACTGGACGTCAAAAGTTCACTCAAGCAGATGGACGTGTGGATCGTTTCAACAAAAAATACGGTCTCAAATAATCAACCGCATTTATTGCTTAAAAACGTTGATACAAAGCCTTTTCCAAGAAATTGGAATTGGCTTTTTTTATTTTTAGTACCGTTTTTGGTACCGTCTTGGATAACTAACCTTTTGCACTATCCAGGTAATCTACAAATTTTGTGATAGCTTTCTTCTCTCCTGCTACCGTAGAATGGCTATAAGTATCCAGGGTCATCTGACTACTTGCATGACCTAACCTTTTGGCTGCATTAACAGGATCTACACCCGTTTCAATCATCAAGGTAGCATGAGTATGTCTGAAGCCATGAGGAGTTATCTTCTTCAAGCCATGTTTCCTGATAATCCGCTTTAGAACACTATTGATATAGTCCTGGTATAAAGGTTCTATCTTTCCGTCTCGATCAACAAATGTAAACATATAATCGCTATCAATCAATGGGGTAACTGACAGTTGCCCCTTTTCTCTTCTGCTCTTTTGTTTCCACTCTTTCAAAATCGAGACTGTCTCAGTATCTAAAGGAATTTGCCGTATGGAAAATCTGTTTTTAGTGCTTTTCTCAACTGCTTTCCCTTTGATTCTACCTAGATTTTTGCTGATAGAAAGTAATTGATTATCAAAATCAATATCAGACCACCTCAAAGAATACAGCTCCCCTTTCCTTAAGCCACTATAGGCCAACAAACGAAATAAGGCATAGTTTTTATAAGGCTCTTCTGCTTTAATAATAGCTAAAAACTCATGCAACTCCTCAACGCTAAAGAAGTTATCTGACTTTTTCCGCTCTCTTTTTGGGAGTATCGTTTGCTTCATTGGGTTGTCTGTAATCAATTTCATTTTTAAAGCAAAATCAAACACTTGACTAGTGTAAGATTTGACCTGTTTGATATTTCTAAAAGTCTGACCTTTTTCGGTAATAAAGTCCTGGCAGTGCCAAGGAGTAATTTTGGAAATTTTCATATTTCCAAGAACTGGCAAGATATGAATTCTAAACAAATCATCTGTACGGACGCTTGTCGTCCTCTCTACTGTATTTTGATAAGTTTTGAACCATTCCTCAAAAACTTCATCAAAACGTCTCTCAGAGGCTCTCAGAAGCCCTGAGAGGTCTCCTGACGCTTTTTTGTGGTAAATCATAGCTTCATACTGTCTAGCCTCTCTAAGGCTCTTAAAACCGCTTTTAAAGAAGTCCTGACGTTTGCCATCAATCACCCTGTAGATTCTGACCTTATAAAGATACCCTGATTTAGACTTTTTAGCCTTATATTTAATAATAGACATTCTAATTTCTCCTTTATTTTTAAGGTTTCGGAGCTTATAAAATAAAGAAATCATGATTGTCAGTTATTTCTTACTCTTCTTCTCTTCTTGCCGTCTCTTGTATTCAGGACTCTCTACCCATGCCTCCCAGACATAATGATAAGGAGAGTCTTCTGCTCCTGATTTGTTAATCAGGAAAGGAATGAGACCCTGATTTTCGTCTGCTATAAATTGCTTGATAGCTTTAACCAAAACAGGGTTGAAGTCTTTTTTACTTGCTAGAAAATCAATGTAGTCAGACAATGCCTCTGATTGATTAAGTTCTGCAAGTATAATGGCAAGATCTTCTCCAAAGGGAGTCCATTTAGTAATTTTATTTTCTATACTTGTACCTTTTGTCAACACTTTATAGAAATCTTTGATCATTTCTTTAGGTGCTCCTGGATCTTTCAATACAGGATTATCATCAAGCCCTAGCAAGTAAGGAATAGACACGCCAAAATATTCCGCTAGAATTTGTGCGTTTTTCTTTTTAGGTGTTCTAATTCCTTGATTATACCCCGACAATGTAGGATAAGCTATACCTGTACTATCGCTAATTTCCGTTAATTTTTTTTTACTGTCTTTAATAAGTTTTCCAATATTGTTAGTCATATCTTAATTCCTTGTTTTTAATATATTGTAACACAAATAATACAAAATGAATAAAAAACTTGACAACAATTCAAAATGAATTTATAATTTATATAAATAATTCAAAATGAATTATTCGGAGCTTATAAAATTAAGAAAGGGGTCAGAATATGACAGAAAATTTTACCATCCACCTCCCCAAAGCAACAGAAAAGAAGTTGCTTGCCCGTTACGATACCATGCTTCAGAAAGCTATCGAAAAAGCTTTTGAAGACCAGGAGCTTTATAAGCCCATGCTACGAATGGCAGGCTTGTGCCGTTGGCTTGATGTATCCACTACTACCGTTATCAAATGGCAACGTGAAGGCATGCCTCACATGGTCATTGATGGAGTGACCCTGTACGATAAACACAAAGTCGCTCAATGGCTACAACAATATGAAAGATGAGAAATATGGATTACTGTGATGATTATTACTTAATACCTAAAGTATTATTTCAAGACGATTTCTATAAGGATTTGATACCCCTTGATGTTATTGTCTATTCTGTGCTAAGAAACAAACAAGAAGAGGCAATAGAGAAAGGTTGGGTAGATGATGAAGGAAATATTTACCTAGCATATAGAATTGAGGATCTAGCCAAAAAATTTTCTTGCGCTAGAACGACTATGGTAGCCGTTTTACAACGCTTGGAATCTGTCAACTTAATTGAACGTGAACGGCAATGGAATACAAGCTATTATAACCATAACTTACCATACATGACTTATATTAACGAGGTGTAAATATGATAAAGGTTTACTTTGGAAAAGATACAGCACTTAATCAGGCCATCCAGTCACGATTGGATAGCTATCAGCTTGAATATCAAGTATTCTCAAGTAAAGATATAGATACTAAAACGCTGATGGAATGGCTTTTTAGGTCAACTGATATATTTGAACTGTTAAGTACTAAGATGTTGAAGTATAAATTAAATACACAAATTACACTTAGTCAATTTGTTAGAAAGATTTTGAAAGACGTTGATAGTTCCTTAAAACTCCCCATTGTTGTAACAAAAGAAGCCATCTATTCGAACATGACTCCAGAATATGTTGGGACACTCTTGCCAAAAGAATACCGTAAAGCAGAACGAGAGAATTTATTTAGAAAATTTGAAAAGCTAGATGAGGGTAGACGTTTTTGGAGAAACTTCGAGGTTGTCCGTAAACAATCTGAACTACCTTGGTTTGAATTACATAAGTTGCTATTTGCTGATGTGTCTGATGATTTAGGAGAAATGAAAAAAGCTAAGGACCGATTCTTTAAATACAAGAAAAACAAGCAGATTCCCCCTGAAGATATCATCGAAAAAATACTAGAAATATTTTTGATTGAAAGAGTTGACCTTTTTCAAAAATCTGTTTCAGATTTACAAAATTTCTAGTCCTAAAACAGTTATGAAAACAGCTATGAAAATATTTTGAAAATGAGATTTTGAGACTAAATTTTTGAGCTTCCTCAAAATTTATAACGCGGGCTCCTCTAACAGCCCGCTATGTTCCCATTTCGTGGGATTTTACTGCACCCATTTTTTGGCAAGTTTGACCGTAGCAAAATGAAAATGGTCCGACGAAGTCGGCTTGGGGTTGCTCCCCCAAGAATGTCATTTTACGGAGGTCTTTGCGCAGACAAAAAAGAGGCGCCGATAGGCGACCTCTACAAGAAAGGAGGTTGATTTGGAATTAAAAGTTAGCTTGGACAACATCACTATTACAGCTTATATCAAACCTATCAAACTCCTTGATCTCAAAAGTTTGATAGAAAGTCATACAGCCATTATCGTCCAGACTGCAATGACTGATATGTTTAGAGCAATCACTCGGGACGGAAGTCACGTTAGACTCCTCCTAGACTACGACAAATTAAAAGGACAAGCCTTTAATGCTCGCCCTTTCAGGATAGAGTTTAACCCCAATAAACTCCGACAGATTGATATTAATATCTTAGATACAATTATACCATATCTTGAAGATATTGCAATCTCTCGAGTCGATTTAGCTTTTGATATATTTGAAGTTGATTGTAGTGAGTTTATTCTTGAAAAGAAAGGCCGCCCTACTGCTACCAAAGAATGGAGAGACCAGAATGGAAAACTAGAAACTAAATATCTAGGCGCCTCCAGGTCAGAAAAGCAAATCAGACTCTATAACAAAAAAGTTGAACAATTAGAAAATGGCTCTGATGAAGACAAGAAATTTGCCCAGCAGTTCCAGCATTGGTGGCGCTTAGAATTTCAGCTCCGCAGTCGCTCGGTTGAAGAAATATTTGAAGTCATTGACTCTGTTATCTTTAAACCGTTTAACTTTGAAGGTTTAGGCATAGAGGCTCAACTTTACTTACTTGCCCTTACTCGTGATAAAGGAATCTGGAACAAAGTCAGTAAAAACACACGTACAAAATACAAGAAACTTTTACAGATCTATAAAACATCTGATATTGACTATCTGAAATTGATGAAAGATTTATTAAAACATGAACGACCAATATTAGAAAAACAGCTTGCTTATTATGGGGGAAGAGAAACAAAAAATAGCTTTCAACCATTTGGTTGAAAATCCAGTATTAACAAGGAGTTACGAGGCCTAAAATGAGAATAAAAGACTACGCTGATAGCCTGGGAGTTAGTAGTCAATCCATCTATAAACGGATACGATCTCCAAAATATAAAGAGAGGTTGAAAGGTCATTTATACCTAGACAACCAAAAGGTTGAAAACCTTGATTTAATAGGCATTAGAATACTTGAAGATTATCATTTTGAAAATGATGTGATTAAACTTGAGAAAGAATTAGAGGAGGCTAAAGAACAAGGCAAACAACTAGAACAAGATTTGCAACTATTGAAAGGCTATAGGAAGAGTGAGCAACAAAATTTAAAAGCTTGGGCAGATTATGCTGAACGATTGGAACAACATCGATTTTACTTAATGATTGCACTCACTACTGTATCTATAGCTTTCCTTGTAGCTTTAGCCTTTGCCGTCTTCTGACGGCATTTGTCGGACAATGCGAAGCGTCCGACCCTGGGGCACTGATAGAGTGCCCTACTCGCTTCGGCGAGTATAATCGAAACTCCTCTTGTGGCTCGAGAGGTGGTTCGATGTCGCTCCTGTATTCGGAGCGATGTGCCGTCTGCAAGACCCTTCGGAGAACGCACATTTACGGAGTAAAGTGTAGTGCGTTACACTTTACATGGAAGTCGTGCCGATCCTTCAGGAAAGAAACTACCCTATGGGGCACTTAGTCCTGGTGGCAATCTTCCGCCACCAGCTCGGCGACCCTTTGAGCCGAGAAAGGAGAACAAACTATGAGTTATGCAGTAGCTAGGATGCAAAAAATGAAATCTGGAAATCTTGGTGGTGCCTATCGTCACAATGAACGAATTTTTGAAAATCACTCGAACAAGGATATTGACCCAGAAAAGACTCACCTAAATTATGAATTAACCGACCGTGATCGCTCTATCCCTTACGATAGGCAGATTAAACAATACATCAACGATAATAAAATTTCCAAACGTGCTCTACGTAAAGATGCTGTTTTGTGTAATGAATGGATTATTACATCAGATAAGGCATTTTTTGAAAATATGAGTTCGGATCAGATTAAGGACTTTTTTGAAACAGCAAAAAATTTCTTTGCTGAAAGATACGGTAATAGTAATATCGCTTATGCTATGGTACATCTTGACGAGAGTACGCCACATATGCATTTAGGACTTGTACCTATGCAAAATGGCAAGTTAAGCTCTAAGTCATTATTTGGTAGCCGTGACCAACTGAAAGAGATCCAGGAGGCATTTCCTAAATACCTGAATGAACATGGCTATAATTTGCAACGTGGGGAGTCTGATAGCAAGAAGAAACACCTTGAAACAGCAGAATTTAAAGAAAAGCAACGCTTACTGGATGATACTGATAAAAAGATAGTTGATAAAACCGAAAAACTAAAGCAACTAGAAAAAGAGAAAGATGCTTTACTAGATGATATCGCTGTTTTGGAGTCTATTCAACCTCTACAGCTTGAAGAAATGAAAAAAGAAAAATTAGTCAGACGTACATTTGACGGTAAGCTAAAAATGGATAAGGCGACGTATGACAGACTCTTTAATACAGCATCTCAACATGCCCTGGATAATAATAGGCTAAGTCATGAGAACAGCAACCTTGAACAGCAATTACAGCAATCACTTTCTAAACAGAATAACTTAGCTAAAGAACTGATGAAGAGTGATCATATATTATCTGAAAATCGTACGCTAAAATCAGAAGTCGATAAACTAGAACACGCAAATAAAAAACTCAATGAAAATATGAAACGATTAAGTGAGCAATTAAATGCCGTAAATAAAAAACTTGCGCTTTGGCGCAAAACAGCAAGAAATTACATGCACCCTAAAGAATTTAGCAAAATGCTACATGTCATAAATCAAATACGTCCACCAAGAATAACCATTATGTCAGTCGCTCGAAGTTTTAAAAACATGATTGAAAAAAATATATTTTAAGCACTTTATGCCGTGAAAGTCTCTTGATAACAAGCTAGTCGACTTTAGACTAAAGACAGTCGAGTCGTCAGGCTGAAAAGCTGACGACCGATTGCCAAAGGCTAAAAAAGACTAGGTTACTTGTTGTCAAGAGAACCATGGAATAAATGAACAAGGAGAAAAAGATGAACAATATTAACAAACCTTTAGTACACAAAATTAAACAACCTGGTACATTTTCCGGAAAAATATTACTGGGTTTCCTACAGTCAGTTTTCAAAGAAATCACTGGTAACTATCTAACATCAGCCTATCCACTCAGCATTATTGAGCCTTATTTTACTTCAGATGAACAAGGAGAATCGTTTTGGTCAAATCCCCTGGCCATCAATGTTTTAGAAATTCGCCTCAAGGATAACTATAACATCCATCTAATACAAAAATCACCTTATATTCTTCTTGTTATTGAGGATATTGATAGCTTTAAAACTGGAGTCATTAAACTCTTTAATGACTTACTTGATCCTGATAAAAAGTATCTGATTTATCGTGATTTTATCAAAACATATCGCAATATGACTCCGATTGAAAAAATCGATTTTTTCAAAAAGAAGACCGTCGAGGGAATCGCAGCTAAAAAATAAGCTGTGGTATACTATTTAGTGAGGAGGTAACGCTATGAGAAAAACACTATTTGGTTGGATGCTTGCATTTTCTGCATTACGCTTTCTTGATCGCTCAGTACGTCAGTCAACTAAAGCGCTACGGCGATTTTTAAGATAAATTATATAAGTTAATAAAAATTATTATTGACATTCTCTCTTATTTATCCTAAACTATAACTAAGGATAGGATGTTTGTCGGGTGACTGGTAACAGTTTGCTCAAAGGTACTTGTTTCAAGTACAGGTGAGGTACTGCCTTCAGCTTTAGGCTGTAAAGAACCCGTGCCACCACTGGTCCTATTTGTTTCACTCTTGGATTATATTCAAGAGTTTTTTCTTGCCAAAAAAAAATCTCAAACACCTGAGACATCTTTCTTTATTTTATAAGCTCCGAAACCTTAATTTTTGGTACCTTTTTGGTACCGTCTTGGTTTAACAATACGGTATATATATAATATTTTACAGCTATATCCCTTTTAGAAACGTTGATTTAATAAGGATTTAAACACTATAGAGTATATCTTTGTAAAATACGGTCTCAAATAATCATAAAAAGAACAGTTTCAACTGTTCTTTTTTTGTACTTATTTTTATGAATCAACCACTACTACTTTCTCTTTATCAAGCTTCACGCTGACACTATGATTGATTTCAAACGAGGTTAAAAAATATCAAAAAGAAGCTTGATATTGAGAATGGTCAAGATGATTGAAACTGCGTAACCTAGGATGGTGTTCCACTTGGCATTGGTGAATTCTCCCATCAGTGACTTTTTAGAAGTCAGATAGATTAAGGGGAAGATTGAAAACGGAAGAGCGATTGACAGAAAGACTTGTGAATAGACCAATAACTGATCCAAGGTTTTTTCTTGATGTCCAAACAAGACGGCTACAATAATCACAGGGAGCAAGGCAAAAATACGTGTACCGATACGGATAATCCACTGAGGCAATTTCAGATGCAAGAAACCTTCCATGACAATCTGTCCTGTCAAGGTACCTGTAATAGTCGAATTTTGGCCACTTGCTAAGAGAGCTAGAGCAAATAAAGTTGACAGAGTTGAGCTGGCTATCGCTCCTGCTATTGTTGAATCCTGTAAAGCATTGTACATTTGAGAAAAAGCTGAAATTTCAGATGCATGACCAAAAAAGAGGGAGGCACCTAAAATGAGAAGCAAGGAATTGACAATAAAGGCTAAGGACAACTGAAGATTTGAATCCCATGTCATAAAACGCACGGCTTTCCGAACATCCTTCTTATCTTTGTGATTGATTTTCCTTGTTTGGGATAGGGATGAATGAAGATAGAGATTATGGGGCATGACTGTCGCACCTACAATTCCTAGAGCTAATGTTAATTGGCTTTCATGACCTGGTAACGGTGTTTCAAATAAAGTTGAAGTTGGTAAATAACCACCAATAATCCCCTGAATACTTGGACTGGATAAGGCCACAAGATAGGTAAAGATGGCTAATATGGTTAAAATAAGAGTCGTAACAATGGCTTCAATTTTTTTGAAGCCAAATTTCATCAATAAAAGTAACAAAAATACATCTAAAACGGTTAGGAGGATAGCAATCATAATCGGTATTTTAAACAAAAGATTTAAGGCAATCGCTGAGCCTAGAACCTCAGCTAAGTCTGTCGCCATTAAAGCCAATTCTAAAATCACCCATAAACTATAGCGAAGCCATTTGGGAGCATGATGAGCTGTTGCCTGTGCTAGGTCCATCCTAGTCACGATACCGAGCTTTCCAGCCATCTGTTGTAACTGCATAGCAATGATGGAGGAAATCAAAATAACAAATAAGAGACTATATTTGTAGGAAGCACCACCAACCACACTGGTAATCCAGTTTCCAGGATCCATATAACCAACTGCTACAAGGGCTCCAGGTCCTAAAAATGCTTTTAGATTTTGCCAAAAATGATTGTTATTCGGAGTTTCAATAGATTGGTTGATCTCAGAAAGAGAGACTTTTTTGTAAGAAGACATCGGAATTTTACACTTTCTAATCTGTCTTTACCTATTTTCTTAATGGAATTTTTGAAAATATCATGAAAATAGTTTCCTATTTCCAATTCTTCCTTATTATATCACATTTTAGAATGATTCCTAATAAAAGAAATGATAGTTGAAATAGGCAATATCAGTATTGTAAAAGCCAGCGTTTTCTGACGCTGGCTTTAAAACTGTGAAAATTCTTTCTCAACTAAATCGCTTCTGTGACAAAACTACGACTTTCTAGCACCTTGAGCATGGCATCTGCTGTGTCTAGGGCTGTAAAGAGTGGCACACCGTGTTCAATAGCCGAACGGCGAATTTGCTCACCATCTTCGTCAGCAGTTCGCTTGGTTCCGACAGTATTGATGATCGCTTGAATTTTCCCTTTGCGGACAAAGCTTGGGATATCCTTCTCATCATCACCAATCTTACCAACAGGCTGAGCATGCAGTCCATGGCTAGCAAAGAAGGCTGCAGTTCCTTCTGTCGCGAGGATACCGTAACCGATATTTTGGAAACGGCGAGCCAAGTCCAAGGCTTCTTCTTTGGCATCATCTGCAATGGTGAAGACTACATTTCCGAAAGTTGGCAAATGGAGGTAAGAAGCTTCAAAGGCTTTATAGAGAGCTTTTTCTAGAGTAGCATCAGATCCCATGACTTCCCCTGTTGACTTCATTTCAGGACCAAGTAAGCTATCTACCTTAGCTAACTTGGTGAAGGAGAAGACTGGAGCCTTGATATGAACGCGTGTACTTTCAGGGTAAAGTCCATCTTGGTAGCCAAGTTCTTCAAGACTTTGACCAAGAATGAGCTTAGTCGCTACCTGAGCCATAGGAATATTGGTTACCTTAGAAAGGAATGGAACCGTACGGCTAGCACGCGGATTGACCTCAATAACGTAGACTTTTTCATCCTTGATGACAAACTGAATGTTCATCATTCCAAGACAGTTAAGACCGATTGCTAGGCGTTTAGTATAATCTGCGATGGTTTCCTGCACTTTTTGCGACAAGGTTTGTGGTGGATAAACGGCCATTGAGTCACCTGAGTGGACACCGGCACGTTCGATATGCTCCATGATACCAGGAATGAGGACATTTTCCCCGTCTGAGATGGCATCAACTTCGCACTCTTGCCCAACGATGTATGAATCAACAAGGACTGGATGGTCTGGACTGGCCTTAACAGCGGTACGCATGTAAGAACGAAGGTCTTCCTCATTTTCAACGATTTCCATAGCGCGTCCACCCAAAACATAAGATGGGCGAACGAGAACTGGGAAACCAATTTTGCGAGCTGCAAGCACTGCTTCTTCTTCATTAGTTGCTGTTTGTCCTGGTGGCTGTGGAATATCCAAATCTTTGAGGGCTTGCTCAAAGAGGTCACGGTCTTCAGCTCGGTCTAAGTCAGCGACTTGAGTTCCAAGAATGGTCACACCTGCTTTGGCCAATGGCTCGGCAAGGTTGATGGCTGTTTGACCACCGAACTGAACGATAACACCCTTTGGTTGCTCCAAGTCGATAACATTCATAACATCTTCGAAAGTCAACGGTTCAAAGTAGAGCTTGTCAGATACCGAGAAGTCTGTTGAAACGGTCTCTGGATTTGAGTTCATGATGATAGCTTCATAGCCAGCTGCCTGGATAGCCTTAACTGAGTGAACAGTTGCGTAGTCAAACTCAACCCCTTGTCCGATACGGATTGGACCAGAACCTAGTACTAGAACGGATTCCTTGTCAGATTTGATAGACTCATTTTCCCAACCATAGGTTGAATAGAAATATGGTGTTTCAGAGTCAAACTCTGCCGCACAGGTATCGACCATCTTGTAAACTGGGACAATCTTATTTTCCAAGCGAAGTTGGCGAACTTGGTCAGCTGTCGTTTCCCAGAGTTCAGCAATCTTGCGGTCTGAGAAACCATTGAGTTTAGCTGTTTTCAAGACTTCTAAATCTTGTGGATAGGCACCCAATTCCTTCTCAATTTCAAAGATGTGCAAGAGTTTATCTAGATAGAAGATATCAATCTTGGTCAATTCAGCAATTTCTTCTGGTGTGTAACCACGGCGAATGGCCTCTGATACGTAGAAGAGACGATCATCTTGGGCCTTGACAACTTTTTCAATCAAGGCATCATCAGAAACGGTTACAAGTTCTGGCATTTCATTGTGGTGAACTCCAATTTCAAGAGAGCGACATGCCTTGAGAAGTGATTCCTCGATGTTACGACCAATCGCCATGACTTCTCCAGTCGCCTTCATCTGGGTACCCAGACGACGCTCACCTTTTTCAAACTTGTCAAATGGGAAACGTGGAATCTTAGCAACGACGTAGTCGAGAGCTGGCTCAAACATGGCATAGGTTGAACCTGTAACTGGGTTAATAACCTCATCCAGGGTCAAACCAACGGCAATCTTGGCAGCCAATTTGGCAATCGGATACCCTGTCGCCTTAGATGCAAGGGCAGAAGAACGCGATACACGAGGGTTTACTTCGATGACATAATACTTAAAGCTGTGTGGATCAAGAGCCAGCTGAACGTTACATCCACCTTCAATCTTGAGGGCACGAATAATGCTCAAGCTCGCGTCACGTAGCATTTGGTTTTCATAATCTGACATGGTTTGCGCAGGGGCAAATACGATAGAATCCCCTGTATGAATCCCAACTGGGTCAAAGTTTTCCATGTTACAAACAACGAGGGCATTATCAGCCGAGTCGCGCATGACTTCGTATTCGATTTCCTTGAAACCTGCAATGGAACGCTCAATCAAACATTGGGTAACAGGTGACAATTTCAACCCATTTTCAGCGATTTCACGTAGTTCTTCCTCGTTGGCACACATACCACCACCAGTACCACCTAGAGTAAAGGCTGGACGGACAATGACTGGATAGCCGATTGATGCCGCAAAAGCAACAGCTCCTTCCACTGTGTTGACAATTTCAGATTCTGGGATTGGTTGCTCAAGCTCTTCCATCAATTGTTTAAAGAGGTCACGGTCCTCCGCTTGGTCGATGGCAGATAATTTAGTACCTAAAAGCTCTACCCCAAGCTCATCTAGAATACCATTTTTAGACAATTCCATGGCCATGTTCAGACCCGTCTGACCACCGAGAGTAGGCAACAAGGCATCTGGACGTTCCTTACGGAGAATACGTGTCACAAACTCAAGTGTAATCGGTTCAATATAAACCTTGTCTGCAATCTCCTTGTCCGTCATGATGGTGGCAGGATTTGAGTTCACCAAGACAACCTCATATCCTTCCTCTTTCAACGACAAGCAGGCCTGGGTCCCCGCGTAGTCAAACTCAGCAGCCTGACCAATAATAATCGGACCAGAACCAATCACCATAATTTTTTGAATATCAGTACGTTTAGGCATTTATAAGATATTAAGGGCGTCAAGCGGACAAAGCTAAAATAGGAGTTATGACGAAGAACTATCAGTTCTAGGAATAACTATCTTTTTAGCACCGTCCGTAGCCCGTATTCAGTTCAGCAAATACGGACCACCCTTCTCCTTTCTATTCGTCGCCTCACAGAGCGACATTAAATAAATTCTCCGACGATTTTTCAATAATAAATCGAGTGTAAAAATTTTCAGCATCTCATTGCTCAACTAAAAGAAAGGACTTGCCTTTTTATTCGACAAGCCTCTGACAGAGTTTCCTATATCAGCGATTAGCAGATTTAAACGACTCCATCATTTCGATAAATTCATCAAAGAGATAGCTTGCATCGTGCGGTCCTGGAGCTGCATCTGGGTGGAATTGCACAGAGAAACCTGGTTGGTATCTGTGACGCACACCTTCAACTGACTTGTCATTGATTTCTTCGTGGGTAATAATCAAATGCTCTGGCAAATCCTCACGGCTAACCGCATAACCATGGTTCTGGCTAGTAAAGTCTACTCGGCCTGTTGCAATTTCACGCACCGCGTGGTTAAATCCACGGTGACCAAACTTCATCTTGTAGGTCTTGGCTCCATTTGCCATAGCAAAAAGTTGGTGCCCCATACAGATACCAAATATTGGAATTTTTCCTTGCACACCGCGAATCATATCCAGTGCCTGGGGAACATCTTCTGGGTTACCTGGACCGTTTGACAACATGACCCCGTCAGGATGGAGATGGAGAATTTCTTCTGCTGTTGTTGTGTATGGAACAACGGTCACGTTACAATTACGTTTAGAAAGTTCGCGTAAGATGGAGTGTTTGAGACCAAAGTCTACCAGAACGACACTCAATCCAACTCCAGGAGCAGGATAAGCTGTCTTTGTAGATACTTGCTTGATATTATCTGTCGGTAGAACTGTCGCTTGGAGCTGGTCTATGATATGATCCATGGTATCACCAACATGCGTAAGGGTTGCACGCATGGTACCATGCTTACGGATAATTTTTGTCAGAGCACGGGTATCAATTCCTGAGATACCAGGAATTTTCTTAGCTTTCAAGAATTCGTCCAAGGTCATTTGATTGCGCCAGTTGCTGGCTCTACGCGCTTCTTCAAAAACTACTACTCCCTTACAGGTAGGAGTGATTGACTCGTAGTCGTCACGGTTAATTCCATAATTTCCCACCAAAGGATAGGTAAAGGTTAAGATTTGTCCATTGTAAGACTGGTCTGTTATGGATTCTTGGTAACCGGTCATCCCTGTATTAAAGACGATTTCACCTGTTACATCAATATCTGCTCCGAAGGCCTGGCCTTCAAATACTGTACCATCTTCTAATACTAGAAGTCGTTTTTTCATCTACTCACCTCTCGTTGATGCTCTCAGACATCTTTTAACGCTTTGTGCCTTATTTTGCTTTTCTATAGGCCAACACAGATTCTAAAATTGCCATTCTGACAAAGACACCGTTGGTCATTTGCTGAACAATACGTGATTTCGGTGCCTCTACCAAGTGATCAGCGATTTCAACATCACGATTGACTGGAGCTGGGTGCATGAGGATTGCTTTTTCTTTCAAGCGGTCATAGCGTTCTTGTGTCAAACCATGCTGGATATGATAGTCTTCTTTTGAAAATCCTGTCACAATTTCATGACGTTCATGCTGCACACGAAGAAACATCATAACATCTACTTGATCAATCACCTCATCAATTGATACAAAGCGACCGTAATGTTCAAACTCCTCACTTCTCCATTCCTCAGGACCTGCAAAGTAAAGCTCCGCTCCCAAGCGTTTAAGGATTTGCATATTAGACTTAGCTACCCGTGAGTGGTTTAGGTCGCCAGCGATTGCCACCTTAAGACCTTCAAAATGTCCAAATTCTTCATAAATTGTCATCAAATCAAGCAAACTTTGGCTAGGGTGTTGCCCTGAACCGTCCCCACCGTTGATAATCGAAGTTGTGATGGTCGGGCTAGCAATCAATTCTCTGTAGTAGTCCACCTCTGGGTGACGAATAACACAGGCATCCACTCCTAGCGCAGACAGCGTCAAGATCGTGTCATAGAGTGTTTCACCCTTATTCACTGAACTGGTCTTCACATCGAAATCCAAAAGATCAAGTCCAAGTTTCAGTTCTGCTACCTCAAAGGATTTGTGGGTACGAGTTGAACTTTCAAAGAAAAGGTTGGAAACGATGTGTTGTTCCTCATAAGAAGCACTCGCTCCGTTTTTAAATTCGATTCCACGTTTAATCAATTTCATTACTTGTTCTACAGTAAGGTCTTCCATAGAAACGACATGTTGCAAAGCTTGTTGATTTTCTGACATTTTTTTACTCCTTTTAGTGTTTTAGGCTTGTTCTGTGATTAGTACTCTGTCTTGTCCATCTAGTTCTGTCATCTCTACGATTATTTCTTCAGAACGACTGGTTGGGATGTTTTTTCCAACATAGTCCGGACGGATTGGAAGTTCTCTGTGGCCACGATCAACCAAGACTGCCAAACTCACACGAGCAGGGCGACCATGGCTGACGATGTTGTCAATAGCTGCACGAATAGTACGACCTGTATAGAGTACATCGTCCACCAAGATAACTTCCCGATCTGTCACATCAACAGAGATTACAGAGGTATCTTCTCCACTTTTGACATCGTCACGGAAAGGCTTGGTATCCAGTTCTACCACTGGAACTGAAATAGATTCTAACTGTTCCAAACGTTCTTGGATACGGCGAGCGATAAAGACACCTCTCGTTTTAATACCAGCCAAAACGATTTTATTTAAATCTTTATTTCGCTCAATAATCTCGTAGGTAATCCGAGTAATCGCTCGTTTGACGGTCAATTCGTCTACAACTTCTTTTGTCCTCATGACAAACCTCCAAAAAGAAAAGTCTCCTTAACAAGGAGACTTCAGAATGTATAGCCAAGCCAGCTCTACTGTAAAGAGTATAGACTTCTGCTATCTATTGATCCGACTCCTTGCCTGCCTCACGGGACAGGTTTAAAGGAATATTTTATTGTTATTACTATATCACAAAGAAAGGATCAATGCAAGAAAAAAACATAAAATTTTCATCTTATAACGAACTAAAATCATATAATTGTGGATAGTGATCGCATTCTGGGTTCTTTGGGTGACAGATAGCCCGTCCAAAGTAAATCATAGCCTGATGGGCCGCCAACCATTTCTCTGGAGGCAGAACATCCATGACACGTTTTTCTACTTCGAGGGGCGTAGCTGATTTTTTAACGATATCGTGATGCTTACAGATACGCTCAACATGAGTATCAACTGCAAAGGCTGGAATTCCAAAGCCCACACTAATGACTACGTTAGCTGTTTTGCGTCCAACACCTGCTAGGCTTTCTAATTCCTCTCGAGTCTGAGGCACTTGACCATTAAAATCGTCTAGTAACTGCTGGGCACATTTTTTAAGAAATTTAGCTTTATTGCGATAGAGTCCTAGACGGGAAATGTGTGAGGCAATTTCACTTTCAGTCGCGACAGACATGGCTTGAGGCGTTGGAAAGGCTGCAAAGAGGCCTGGTGTGGCCTTATTGACTGCGGCATCTGTCGTCTGGGCTGACAACATCACTGCAACCAAGAGTTCAAAATGATTGGTAAAATCAAGGCTGGGTTTGGCATCTGGGAAGAGAGCTATGATTTCTTCTAGCACTTTTCGTGCTCGTTTTTTTGACAAGACCATTATTCGTCTCCGTCAAATAGTCCTTGCAAGCCTGCAAATGGACTGTTTTCTTCTTTCTTGACTGCTTGTTGGGCTTGGTATTCTTCCTCAGTCATGATTTGCCAGTCATTTCCAGACACAAANCCTTGGCCCGCCTCTTCTTCTGCCGTCAAGACCTTGATTGGGATATTGAGCAAGATATTATCTGCTACGCTCTCAGCAAGGTCGATTTCCCCATTTTCGATAGGCAAGACCAAGTCATCATCTAAAACTTCTTGATCCAGTTGGTTGGTTGCTCCTTCCATGAAGACCTCTGTCACTGGATAAGACTCCTCCAACTCAACTGGCTCCATACTGCGGCTGGAAGCAAGAACGATGGTATAAGATAACTGATAATCTAGGAAATACATACGGTCTTCGTACTGGACCTTTCCCACTGCTAGGATATCTTTGACATCTAAAATTTCTTGATTACGGGTACGTAAGTCTGCGACAAGGTCTAAAGTTTGTTCAAAGTGTAGGCCTTCAGGCTGCTTACGAATTTCTTGAATATTTAACTTCATATTTCCTCCATAAAGATTTACTCACTTGATTATACCATGAAAAGGCTACAAGTCAGCCTTCCAAACATTGATATTAAAATCTCCTTTTTAACATGTTTACTATGACATATTTTCTGTTTAGTGCTATACTATAGGCAAGAATACATTAGAGCAAGGAGGATGCTCACATGGAAGACAAGGCACTCATCACTGAAGCTTACCAACTACTTTCCGAGTTAAATCAAAGTTTCCAAAATTGCAAACAAGGTACAGACGATGATTTCCGTCTACAAGAACTGCTGAACAGCACTCTCAAGGAACTTAAAAAAGCGGAAAAGCTTGATAACAGTATCTTAATCGACCTTGAGAAATTTTACCAACGTACCAGTCTACTGATTGGACTAGGTAGCCTAAAACTAAACGATCAAGCACGCACCGCTTGGCGCAACTATGATAAGTTCCATTACGAACATGTCAAACACGTACTGAATCTCTATGGACCTGTTTTCGGATTTTAGAGTTTATAATTTTAGATTTACTATTGACAAAATTTCCTAAAAGGTATAGGATAGAGGTACTAATACTCGGAGGTAAGGGAGACATGAACAACTAAGTCTATCAAATAAAGAACTTTATTTAGTAGATCTTGTTTTTGTCTCTTTTTGCATGCTCTTTTTGTACTAGATTATCTGGTGCTTTATCCACTTTGAAAATCAAAAAACTAGAAAGCTAATCATCTGCTCCTCTTGGGTTGGATTAGGCAAGTCTAAGCTAGTTTGAAGAGATTTTCGACGTGGATAATGGAGTTTTTGACAGTGACTTTGGGCTCTACTAGGTAAAGTAGAGCTTTTTGTTATGCACTATAGACATTCTAGAAAGGGCAAGAATATGATAAAAATCAATCATCTGACCATCACACAAAACAAAGATCTACGAGAGCTTGTTTCTGACCTAACCATGACTATCCAAGACGGGGAAAAGGTTGCTATTATTGGTGAAGAAGGAAATGGCAAATCAACCTTGCTACGAGCTTTAATGGGGGAAGCTTTGCCTGATTTCACTATCAAGGGAGACCTCCAGTCTGACCTTCAATCACTGGCCTACATTCCTCAAAAACTAGCTGAGGACCTGAAAAAGAAAACTCTACATGACTACTTCTTTTTGGATTCTGCTGATTTAGACTACAGCATTCTTTATCGTTTGGCTGAGGAGTTGCACTTTGATAGCGACCGTTTTGCTAGCGACCAAGAAATTGGCAGTCTATCAGGGGGCGAAGCTTTGAAAATTCAACTCATCCATGAGTTAGCAAAATCTTTTGAGATTCTATTTTTAGATGAACCTTCAAATGACTTAGATCTTGAGACTGTTGATTGGCTAAAAAGTCAGATTCAAAAGATGAAGCAAACCGTTATTTTCATTTCCCATGATGAAGACTTTCTTTCTCAGACGGCAGATACTATTGTCCACTTACGTCTGGTCAAGCACCGGAAAGAATCGGAAACCCTAGTGGAGCATTTAGACTACGATAGCTATAGTGACCAGAGGAAGGCTAGTTTTGCCAGACAAAGCCAGCAAGCTGCTAACGACCAACGAGCCCATGATAAAACCATGGAAAAACATCGTCGCGTTAAGCAGAATGTAGAAAATGCTTTGCGAAATACTAAAAATGATGTTGCTGGGCGCCTACTGGCTAAAAAGATGAAAACTGTTCTCTCTCAAGAAAAACGCTTTGAAAAGGAAGCTCAGTCCATGATCCAAAAGCCACTTGAAGAGGAACAAATCCAACTTTTCTTTTCAGACATCCAACCATTACCAGCTTCTAAAGTCTTAATCCAACTGGAAAAAGAAAGTTTGTCCATTGGTGGGCGCGTTTTGGCTCAGGAGTTACAACTGACTGTCCGTGGTCAAGATAAAATCGGTATCATCGGGCCTAATGGTGTTGGAAAATCGACTCTGTTAGCCAAGTTGCAACAACTTCTTAATGATAAAAGAGAGATTTCCCTTGGTTATATGCCACAAGATTACCATAAAAAACTGCAATTGGATTTATCTCCAGTAGACTACCTCAGCCAAACAGGACAAAAAGAGGAACTACAGAAAATCCAATCCCACTTAGCCAGTCTCAATTTCAGTTATCCAGAGATGCAACACCAAATTCGTTCCTTATCTGGTGGTCAACAAGGCAAACTACTTCTGTTGGATTTAGTACTGCGCAAACCAAACTTTCTCATTCTCGATGAACCCACACGAAACTTTTCTCCTACTTCTCAACCCGAAATCAGAAAACTCTTTGCCTCTTATCCCGGCGGTCTGATCACTGTTTCGCATGACAGACGCTTCTTAAAGGAGGTCTGTACGAGTATCTATCGTTTGACAGAAAATGGTTTGGAAGTTGTTGATTTAGAAGATTTATAAATGTTGAACATAGCAAAAATCCAGAGACGATCTCTGGATTTTTTTACATTTGTTTCAAGCGTTCGATTCGTTCTGAGATAGGTGGGTGGGTATAAAAGAGTTTTTGAAGTCCCCCACCTTTCTTGGGATCATTGATGTAAAGAGCGCTGCTGGCATCATCGACGTGACAGATTATGCTCTGAATTTTGTTTAAATTGTATAAGCTAAAAATCTTTTTTACTATTTTACAGCTCAAAGCATTCTAATGCAGCATTATCTCATATACAAAAAGCAAAACGCAACCAGATTATTGAGGACATGCAAAAGAATGGAATTCCATAGGTTATCAGAAGTCTTATATCTTACCCCAAATGCAAATCCCATACCTAAATAGGTGATAAAGCTAGGAATAGTATAGGGACCATGCAGATAAGCAAAAAGAAGCGATGTGGCAAACAAGCCAATATATGTATTCTTAAATACTATTCCCTGTAACATACCTCGCATGAAGATTTCTTCCGTGACAGGTGCCAAAACACAGAGATCCACAAAAAGTACAGACCATGAAAGTGATAAACTTTGCACAGCTTGAGTTGTCTCTGATTGGGTAGGGCCTAAAAAATTTACCAAAATATAAAACAGGAAAAGCAAGACGTATGAAAGAAAACATTTTAAAATATCTTTTAGGCAGATTTTCCGAATGTGAAACAAGTCATACTTTTTTCCTACATATAAAAATATTGCAAGTTCAACAAGTGTAAAAAGGAGTGATAGCGTTAATGAATTTATTCGCATGATTTTCTCTGCTATACTCAAATGAATCGGCATAAAAATCAAAATCAAGAAAAACGTCATCCAGCGCTTATACATCATTCACCTCAATTATATAGAATTACATATATTATACTATTTTTCGGTGAGATAACAAGTTAAAAGCGAGATACTAAAAGCAAAAAAATCCAGAGAAACCTCTCTGGATTTTGTTTACATTTGTTTCAAGCGTTCGATTCGTTCTGAGATAGGTGGGTGGGTGTAAAATAGTTTTTGTAGTCCCCCACCTTTCTTAGGATCATTGATGTACAGAGCACTGCTGGCATCATCAACGTGGTGATGCATGGGCTCGCTATTGTCCAACTTGCGCAGTGCATTGATCATCCCTTGAGGATTGCGAGTCAGCTCCACACTGGATGCATCCGCCAGAAATTCCCTCTGACGGGAAATGGCAAGTTGCACCAAAGTTGCTGCGAGAGGTGCTAGAACAATGGCTAAGAGAGAGAGAACAAGCATGATAATCTCCAAACCATTTCCATCACGATCATTATCACTCCGTCTGCGACCAGCGCCTCCCCACCACATCATACGACCTGCCATACTAGATAGAAGGGTAATGGCACTAGCAAGGGCAACAGCAATAGTCGAAATGCGGATATCGTAGTTTCGGATATGACTGACCTCGTGGCCCATAACAGCTTCTAGCTCCTCACGATTCATGATGGCCAAGAGACCCGACGTTGCTGCGACTGCCGCATTCTGCGGGTTGGAACCTGTTGCAAAAGCATTTAAAGAAGAATCCTCAATGAGGAAAACACGCGGCATGGGAATCTGAGCGACCATAGCCATATCTTCCACTACATGGTAGAGGTCTGGTGCCGTTTGCTCATCAACCTCACGCGCCCCATTCATAGACATGACAATCTCTGTCGATTGAAAGATCATAGTCAGAGCGTAGATAAAACCAATAATCAAGGCAATTATCATGCCGCCAAGACCTGAACGCATAAAGAGATAGCCAACCGCATAACCAACCAAGGTCAAGAGTAGGAAGAAAACCAGCAATAAAATCCAAGTTTTTCGTTTATTGCTCGCAATTTGATCAAACAACATCTTAGTCACCTAAACCGCTAAAGTCAACTTTAGGAACTGCCTTTTCCTCTTCAGGTGTTTGAAGGAAGTCTGCAGCTTTAAAGCCAAATAGTCCTGCGATGACATTACTTGGGAAGCTTTCAAGTTTTACATTGTAATTGCTGACCACACTGTTGTAGAGTTGGCGTGAGTAAGAAATTTTATTTTCTGTATTGGTCAACTCTTCTTGCAATTTGATAAAGTTAGCGCTAGCTTTCAAGTCTGGGTAATTCTCTGCTACTGCAAAGATACCAGAAATTTGGCGAGTAAGGGCATCACTGGCCTTCATAGCTTCAGCTGGCGAGGTTGCTGCGGCTACCTGTCTACGAAGTTCTGTCACTTTTTCCAAGGTAGAACCTTCATATTTCGCATAGCCTTTGACTGTTTCAATCAAGTTTGGGAGGAGATCATTACGACGCTTCAACTGAACATCGATCTGGCTCCAAGCCTCCCTGGTTTGCATACGATTTTTAACCAAACCGTTATAGCTAACAATCACAAAAATAACAATCAGAGCCAAAACTCCAAGAATAATCCAAATCATAATCTTATTCCTTTCTGCTTTTAGATTAATACCAGTATATCAAAATTTTAATGAATATGGTAAAATAAGATGATACTAGAGAAGGAAACTATTATGAAACCAGAAACATTTTACAGCCTACTAGCTGAGCAAAATCTTCCACTTTCTGACCAGCAAAAGAAACAATTTGAACGCTATTTTGAACTCTTGGTGGAGTGGAATGAAAAGATTAACCTGACCGCTATTACAGACAAAGAAGAAGTTTATCTCAAACATTTTTATGATTCGATTGCACCCATCCTGCAAGGCTTAATTTCAAATGAATCTATCAAACTTCTTGATATCGGGGCTGGGGCAGGATTTCCTAGTCTTCCTATGAAAATCCTCTATCCTCAGTTAGATGTGACCATCATCGATTCGCTAAATAAGCGCATCAACTTCCTTCAGCTTTTGGCTCAGGAGTTGGATTTGGATGGTGTTCACTTCTACCATGGGCGTGCAGAAGATTTTGCCCAAGACAAGAATTTCCGTGCTCAGTTTGATATAGTGACGGCTCGCGCGGTTGCCCGCATGCAGATCTTGTCTGAACTGACCATTCCCTATCTTAAAGTCGGTGGAAAACTATTGGCACTCAAGGCCAGCAATGCGCCCGAGGAATTGCTAGAAGCCAAGAACGCTCTCAACCTCCTCTTTAGCAAGGTAGAGGACAACCTCGGCTATACCCTGCCAAATGGAGATCCGCGCTACATCACTGTCGTCGAAAAGAAAAAGGAGACGCCTAACAAGTACCCAAGAAAGGCTGGCATGCCCAACAAACGCCCGCTTTAATTTTTTTAGTAAAAAAATTTACAAAATCAACCTCGCTCTTACATTTTTAGGCTCGGGAAAAAATGATTTACAAAATCATTTTTTTCTGCTATACTATCCTAAGCAAAGGTTTTTAATGTCATCCCGTGAGGTGACGAAGACGCAGAAATATATGAAGTTCTTTAAGAATGGAATAATCTTTTTTAAAGAAGTCTTACTCTGAGAGCCTGTTGCTGTAAAATAATGGGCTCTTTTTTGATGCCCAAAAGTGAGGTTTATATGAAACAAGAATCAACTATTGATTTGTTACTAGACGTTGACCAACGTCCTTCAGCTGGTAAAGGCATTCTCCTCAGCTTCCAGCACGTTTTTGCCATGTTTGGTGCAACCATCCTAGTTCCTTTAATTTTGGGAATGCCTGTATCTGTTGCCCTTTTTGCATCAGGCGTTGGGACACTCATCTACATGATTTCGACTGGTTTTAAAGTTCCAGTCTATCTCGGATCATCCTTCGCCTTTATCACGGCCATGTCTCTAGCTATGAAAGAGATGGGTGGCGATGTATCGGCCGCTCAAACTGGGGTTATCCTGACTGGTTTGGTTTATGTCCTTGTGGCTGCAAGTGTTCGTTTTGCAGGTACAAAATGGATTGACAAACTCTTGCCACCAATCATTATCGGACCCATGATCATCGTTATCGGTCTTGGACTGGCAAATTCAGCTGTTACGAACGCTGGACTTGTAGCAGATGGAAATTGGAAAAATGCACTTGTAGCTGTCGTAACTTTCTTGATTGCTGCCTTTATCAATACAAAAGGAAAAGGTTTCCTACGTATCATTCCTTTCCTCTTTGCCATCATCGGTGGTTACATCTTCGCAGTAACACTTGGCTTGGTTGACTTTACACCAGTCCTAGAAGCTAACTGGTTTGAAATCCCTGGTTTCTACTTACCATTTAGTACAGGCGGAGCCTTCAAAGAGTATAACCTCTACTTCGGTCCTGAAACAATCGCCATCTTGCCAATCGCTATCGTAACCATTTCAGAACACATCGGTGACCATACCGTCCTAAGCCAAATCTGTGGACGTCAGTTCCTGAAAGAACCAGGACTTCACCGTACTCTTCTTGGTGACGGTATTGCAACATCTGTATCTGCTTTCCTCGGTGGACCAGCCAATACGACTTACGGCGAAAATACAGGAGTTATCGGTATGACTCGTATCGCTTCTGTCTCCGTTATTCGTAACGCAGCCTTTATTGCCATCGCTCTTAGTTTCCTTGGTAAATTCACTGCCTTGATCTCAACAATCCCTAGTGCTGTACTTGGTGGGATGTCTATCCTTCTCTACGGAGTTATCGCCAGCAACGGTTTGAAAGTCTTGATCAAGGAGCGCGTTGATTTCAGTCAAATGCGTAACCTCATCATTGCTAGTGCTATGTTGGTTCTTGGGCTTGGTGGAGCCATCCTCAAAGTAGGACCAGTTACCCTTTCAGGTACTGCCCTATCAGCTATGACAGGTATCATCTTAAACTTGATCTTACCATACGAAAACAAAGACTAGTCATCTATATAGACAAAATCCACTCAGTTGAGTGGATTTTTCTGATTCTTACCTTCCCCACGCAATCAAGAGATACAGGAGGCTAGAACCAAACATATCTACCAGAGCATGCATAAGGAAAAATGGCAAAAGATTTTTAACCTTATACTTGTATAGAAAATAATAGAATAAACCATAAACTACACCAATAACCAGTGCCCACACCAATCCTTGATAAGTGTGAAAAGAAATCCGAATGAGAGTAGAATAAAACAAAACCCGCCACTTGTGCTTTTCTTTCACTGAGGTCAATAACCCTAGAAAGAAAAACTCTTCATAGAAGCCATTTAGCAAGGCGTAGGCAATTGCCATCGGACTAAGCGCTAGGAATTTCCGTATAACTTCCATGGGATCTATGTGGACAAAAAGAGCTGGATTTAAGTAATTGTATTCACCAGTTAGTGTCGTCACCAGGTCTCCAAACAATCCCACAATGGCAAATATAAAAGGAACCCAAAAGAGAAGGGACCAGGTCCAACGAATAGGAAGTTGTTTGAAATCATAATTCCGAATCAAAAGGTAAAGCAAGGCTAAGGTCAGAAGTATCACTTGCAGGGTGAAGTTGCTCAAATAGCCTACTCCCTCGCTGACAGTATTACTTGCTGTATCCATTGTAGTTGAAAGACCTGTCGGAAACATACTTGCTAAAAAGAGCTCCGTTGACCGAATGATAAACTGACCAAACATTAAAACTGTAATAATCAGAATGTCAAACCATCTCAAGTAGCGCAGGGGCTTAGTTGGGTGAATGCTTTGTAAAATTTTCATATCTCCTCCTTCTAGCAGTTAAAGATTGGTTTATTGTAAGAAAAGAAACTTAAAATTTTATAAAATTCCACTCCCATTCCTTAGCCGTAATCAATATTTCGATAGGATATTTAAACCAATCACTTTTTACGAGTAACTAGTTTCTCATTCAACCTTCCGTTTATTTTCTATCAACAAATCTTTCAAAGAAATGATGGCTACCGCAAGTAAAATCATAGCCATACCGACAAAATCAATCGCATAGAATTGCTCTTTCATAATCAGAAAGGCAAAGAAAACTGCAGAGATGGGCTCTATGGAAGCCAATAAACTGGACTTAACTGGGCCTATCATACTAGCTCCTTTTAGGAAAGCTGTATAGGCAAAGACCGTGCCAATGATGATAATGCCAGCAAATGCAAAAAGAAAATCCAAGCTGGTCGGTATACTGGCCTGCAAAACCCCTGTGAAGGGAATAGCCACCACTCCAGAAATAACCATGCCCACACCAATCACCAACATACTTCCCCACTTCTTAATCAAAGTGATAGGAAGAATGATATAAAGGGCATAGGTCAGGGCAGAAAAGAGTCCCCAGAAAAGACCAGCAGGTGTGACAGACAACTGGTCAAGTTCCCCATGAGTCGCGATAAGAAAAGTCCCTCCGATTGCTAAAACAATCGAAAAAATCTCAGCCAGAGTCGGTGCCACCTTGTCCTTGATACAAGTATAAATCAAGATTCCAACAGGACATACATACTGGAGAACCGTAGCCGTTCCAGCATTTGTTTCCTGAATGGCAGAAAGATAGGCAAACTGGTTTAAGAAAAGTCCAAACAAGGCAAATAGCAGTAGAGAGAGTAAGCTTTTTCTGTCTCTTAAAAAAGCTAGGAGTTTGTCCCTTGCAGTTACATAGGATAAGAAAACCAGTGCCAATCCTGCAATGATAAGTCGCAGATTGGTCAAGACTAAAGCGGAAATCCCGTGTGCCATCAGGTATTGGCCACTGGTTCCAGACAAGCCCCAAGCAATGCCTGCAACTACTGTAAATAGCGTTCCTTTTACGGTTTTTGACATGCTTTCTCCCTACTCTTCCCTACGAATCATATCCATGACTTGGTTTCGATCGATTATCCACTGGGCACGCTCATCCTTCTCATACGTTCGATTGGATAAAAAGATAGCGGCTTCCTGTTTCTCTCGGTTCCACATGATGAAGGTACCTGTATAGCCCGTATGGTCGAGCCAGGCCCCCTCCAGATTCCAGGCTAACGAACGCTCCTTATCATCTAAGGGAGAGTAATTTCGGCTCAAATCTGCAGCAAACTCATCTTTCAAGTAATGTTCCAGAAAGTTTTGCAAATCCTTAACAGTTGAAAATAAACCAGCACTTCCAGCATGTTTGCCCAAAAGACGAGCTTTGGGATCGTGAATACTGCCTGCCTCCACTCCTCTCACTGTTGGTACAGCAAACTCAACGGGGCCAAACACTGTTTCCTTCATCCCCCATGGGTTCAAAACTTGTTCTTCTATAATCTGATCCAAGTCTTGGTCAAAGATTTTTTCCAAAAGAAAGCCTAAGAGTAAAAAGTGAACATCCGAATATAGAAAAGTAGGCTGACTACGTCTATTCAGATGAAACATGGCCTCTCTTAACTCCTCAGCACTCAACTGGTCCCGATTTGGAATAAAGGGGTCCAGGTCTGTTGCGTGGGTCAAGAGTTGACGAATAGTGATATCTGGATAATCACATTCAGCTAAAAAATCCGTCACTGGTCGATTAATATCTAATTTGCCTTGTTGCCATAAGAAGGTGAAGACTGTTCCTACTCCCACAACCTTACTCACACTGGCTAGGTCATAGACTAGCCCTGACTCTGTCTGTAAACCTCTCTCAGGATCACTCAAGCCTAGGTAAGATTCTCTCCATTCTCCATCCTTAAAATACGCAAAAGAGGCCCCGGGATAGACCCCTGCCTCGATTTGATCTTCTATTTTTCTTTGAATTTTTTCCCACTTCATGCTTCTTCAAACCACAATTCAATGTTATTGGTATCTTTACCAAGGAAGAATTTTTCAGACTTGGGAACAAAATAGCCTGTCTTTTCAAATTTCTGACGAAGACTGGTTAAATCTAGATCCTTTACCAAAAATTTCAGCATAGACAAGTCCCAGGTAACATTGTTTTCAACAGTCAAATCTGGACCTTGCCCTTCCGTAAAGGTGATAACTGTCCCAACTTTTTCAGAATCGAGTATACTCTCCGTCCCCTCAGGAAAACGCAACTCCATAGAAATCTCAAATTGACTCAAGTATTTTATACCTGTATTTGAAGAAAATTCAGGAACAGTTTCCAGTGGAACCAAATCTCTTATATCATTTTCCGCATGAACAAGGATCACATCCTGTTCAGGAGAGACAATCTCAAAAGCATAACCACGGCTTCCTTTAAGCAGGCGAGGAAGGGACTCCATCTGATAGAGAAGAGCCTCTATTTCTGAAGGATTTTCTACTTTGATCAAGAGTCTAGCTAGTTTCTTAAGCCCTTCAACTCTCCGAGTTCGCATACTGGGAGCCTCTTCGAGAATCAATTTCTCAACACCTGATTGGTCACCAAGTGAAAGGAAAGCAGATTCTTCTAATAAGGGCTTCATCCCAAGAGTTTCAATGTAAAATTTTTCATTTAATTTTCGGTTATTGACCTTCAAAGTCGGAATAATTTGTATCATTTGATTTGCATTCATAGCTTCCTCCAACTCTTTTATTTTAAAGGATTTTAGGATTTTTTACAAGCTATTCCACTTAAATTCTAGAATTTTTTACAAAAATTTCCGATAAAAAAACTGGGATTCCCCAGTTTCGTTTCTTATAGGTAAAGTAGTTTGAAGACTGCTACTGCTGCAATACCAGCTGCGATTGGTGCTACAACTGGAACCCATGCATACCACCATTTTGAATCACCCTTGTGTTGACCAAGAACTGATTTTGGAAGGAGTTCGTGAAGAAGACGTGGTCCAAAGTCACGAGCTGGGTTCAAACCAGGTCCAGTAGGTCCACCAAGTGAAGTTACCAAGGCCATCACTAGGAAACCAAGCCCTAAATGAGCTACTGAAAGACCTGCTGCTGTGTGTGGTGCTACTTGAGCTTTTACTGCCAATTCACCTAAGTCAACAGTTTGACCAGCTTGAGTAGCCATTTGTTTCATGTATTGAAGAACCTCAGCACCGAAGAAGTTTTTAGTCATTCCTAGGGCTGCAAAGAACAGAATAAACGAACCGACAAACTCATTGATAAAACCATTTACACTTGCTGCGAAACGTGATTCTTTTGTACCGTGATCGACACTTGAAATCGTTGAGAAGGTACCCAAGATATTGTTTGGGTTTTCTGTTTTCAAGTAGTAAGGGCGGTGAGTCGCTACAACCAAAGCTTGACCAAAAATTGCCCCCAAAACTTGTGCTAGGATGTAAAATGGTACTTGCTCCCAAGAGAAAAGACCACTAACAGCAAGTCCAAGAGTGAAAGCTGGGTTGATGTGGTTTCCTGATACGTTACCGAACATCAAGGCTGGGATCATAACCCCCATACCATAACCAACCGCGATAACGAGCCAGCCACTTTGGTGACCTTTCGTACCTTTAAGTTCAACGTTAGCAACTGCACCATTACCAAGAATGATCAAAATAGCAGTTCCCAAGAATTCTGTGGCATATTTAATAGCCCATGTAAAATCCATTTGATAGATTCTCCTTCAATTTTTTTAGACAATCCTTATTCTATCAATTTTTAGGCCTTTTAGCAACCGATTTTCTAAAAGAATATCTGGAAAACGCTTTATTTAACTTATCTTTAAGAAAAGGACAAAAGAAGTCAAACTCCTTTCATCCTTTTCATTAGTCTCGACGTTGACCAAAGTCTGCAATCATTTGCTCCATCTCTTGACGGCTTGGAGTTGTTAGCATATAAAGGTAATCCCCTTGTAGCTCTGCAAAAGCTTCTGGCATGATTTTTTTGACCTTGAATTGCTGGCTGTATTTGGCAAGAAGGTCCTCTTCTGAATAAACATAGTTGGCATTGGCACGACGTGATGTAGCTAAACAGTATTGAGGTTCAAACTCTGATGTTGGAAACTCCTCACCTGCGACGATAGCTGCATAGCCACGATAGAGGTCCAAGGAATGAGCAAAGTTATAAACATCAATGGTAAAACCACCTGCAGGACGATTGTTGTACTCAATGGCGATATAGTCATCTCCCTCACGGAAGAACTCGATATGGAAAAAGCGTTCTCTCATTCCAAATTCCTTGACTATGGCCTCGCCATACTTGCGCAGTTTGGGATCCATATCCTTAAGCACATAGTAGGAATTGTCCATCTTATAAATCATCAGATCAAGTGGTGTATGGGCATAATCGAAAGTCGTTGAAAAGACGATGTTGCCATTCTTGTCCACAAGTCCGTCAAAGGTACAGATTTCGCTAGAAGTGACAAATTTCTCAAAGAAATAAACGGTAGAATGGTCCCATTCAGCCTTGAAGTAATTTACATCTTCTTCTGTCTCAAGCTTAAAGGTTGCTGCCGCTCCCACTCCGTTATCAGGTTTGGCAATCATTGGTAGACCGATTTCTTTCACTGCTTTATCCACATCTGCTTCCGTCTGGATAACAGCTCCAGGTACCACAGGGACACCTGCTTTTTTGAAAAGCTTCTTCATTTCAGACTTATATTTCGTCTTTTTGAGATCCTCGGGTTTGGCACCAAAGACATTGAATTGTTCTCTAAGTGCTGCGTCTAGCTCAAGCCAGTATTCATTGTGGGACTCGATACGGTCAATTGGTCCATGCTTATAGAAAAGAAAGGCTACAGCACGTTTGACTTCGTCTATGTTCTCAAGATTGTCCACACGGAAATACTCAGTTAGGCTATTCCGCAAAGGCTCATCTAGTTGTTCGTAAGGCTCCTGACCAATTCCCAAAACGGTGATGCCTTTATTAGCTAACTCGATTGTAAACTGTTGAAAGTTTTGTGGATAGTAGGGAGAAATAACAAGGTAATTCATAGGCAACTCCTTTTATAGATACAGGTGTCCAAGAAAATAGGGCATTTGTTTACGCCACCATTCCCAGTCGTGGGCGACATCGTGTCCCCATTCAGCAAACCAGGCTGGAATTTGTTTCTGGTCAAAGGCTTCTTTGAGCTTGTAGAAAGATGGTAGACCGTCTTGTTCCCAGGCACCAAGTCCCGTACAGACGACGATCTCCGCCTGACGGTAACGATCGATAAACCAGCCGTCATTCTGGTTCCAGATATAATCTACTGGCGAGTTTTGGTAAATGGCATCGTCATTGTAGTAATCGCCGACAAAGAAACGTGCGTCGTAAACACCGCTGAGAGCAATCACTTTGGTAAAGACATCTGGATGCTGGAGGAAAAAATTGAGTGCATGATAGGCCCCCATCGAACATCCTGTCGTCATCATACCGTCAAACCAACCTGTCTTATGCTTGATAAAAGGAATGCCCTCCTCAATCACATAGCGTTCGTAAGCTCGATGCATCTCCGCTTGGTCATGACTATTTTTCCAAGTAGCCAGCCAGCTCTCACTGTCAACACTGGAGAGAGTAAAGAACTGGACACGGCCTTCCTCGATAAAGGAAGCACAGGCATCTATCATGCCAAAATCATAGTATTCATTGTGACTACCACCAGATGAAGCAAAAACCACAACTGGAATCCCAGCATGTCCATAACGGTTGAGGTACATTTCACGGTTGAGGTGGCCACTCCAGTGGCTGAGGTTTTCAATATGCATTGGCTTTCTCCTTTCCTAACTTACCATTTCTCTGCAAAAAAACGAAGACAGTCTGGTAAATTTTCCGACCAAGGGATTTCACTATGGATAGCACCAGACTGAACTTTCAAAACAAGATTATCCAAGTCTACTCCACCTGCAATCAAATCATGGTAATAGCGAAGCGATGAGTCGATATAGGCTTGCTTGATATTGCCAGCCATCAGGGTCTTGTCCGTATCGTCTGCTTCTTCTGTTCCTACATAAATGAAAATGCGCTGATCAGGCGACAATTTCTTACGCTCGATGTAGCGGTTAAAGGCTTCTTGGTGGAGCCAGTTGGCAGATGAAAAGACACCTAGACAACCAATTCTCTCTTGGTACTCTAGCCCGATAAACTGGGTAATATTGCCTCCTAGTGACGAACCAATCATAGCCGTATGTTGGCGATCAGCTTTGGTACGGTAGGTCTCATCGATAAAAGGCTTGACCACTTCCATGACAAACTCAGCATACTCCACGCCCTTACCGCCAAACTGCTGGCCTGGAATAGGAGATTCTTGGAACTTCCAAGCCGCATACTCATGCATCCGCCCCAAACCATCATTGTCGATGGCTACAACAATCATGCGGCTGATGTCAGGGTTTCGCTTAATGGCTGGAATAATCTTCCAAGAGTGTCCGATATAGGACTCCTTGCTGTAAAAGACATTTTGCCCATCGTGAAAGTAAACAACAGGGTAAAAACGGTCTGTGTCTTTTTCGTAGTCCTTAGGCAAAAGAACACGCACACGACGCTCTTTTCCTGTATAAGGAACCTTGAGTTTATGTTCTTTCATTTTTAAATAAAAGTAGGAATGATTCATTGTCAGAAAACTCTCTATATTCAAAATTTTATCTTATTATACCATAAAAATAGAAAAAAAGTCAGTTAATGTCCATTTTAAGGATAAATAACTAACTTTTCTCACTTAATATTCTGAATTATTCTGGATTTTCTGATTAGAGGAGATTGTCAATCAAGTTATCGACTTCATCTTTTTCAACCTGAGGTGTAATCTCAGTGATCATGATACCAGCCACTGCTCGCTCAACCAAGCCTTCAACATCCATGCGTTTTTCATACTGCTCTGCATTCTCTATCTTAGGATTGGTCTTAGGACGGTCAGGTGCAAAAATAGTACAGCAATCTTCAAAAGGCTGGATTGAAATTTCAAAGGTATCGATTTCCTGCGCGATGTCAATGATTTCCAACTTGTCCATAGTAACCACGGGACGAATGATGGGAGTGTTGGTCACAGCGTTGATAGCCTGCATGCTTTCCAAGGTCTGGCTCGCTACTTGACCTAGACTCTCCCCATTGATAATGACCAGACCCTTTCTCACTTCACGAATACGGTCAGTAATCCGCATCATAAACCGACGCGTCAAGGTCATGAGGTAGGCTTCTGGCGCCTTGGCCTTGATTTCTTCTTGAATCTCAGTAAAAGGCACTTCGATAAACTGGATATTGCCACCAAACTTGGTCAATTTGCGGGTCAAATCTTGGGCTTTCTTGAGGGCACCAGGACTAGTATAAGGTGGACTAGCAAAGTGAACGGCTTCAATATCCACTCCACGTTTAAGGGCAAGATAACCTGCTACAGGTGAGTCAATTCCACCTGACAACATGAGCATGCCCTTACCAGAAGTTCCCACAGGCAAGCCACCTGCTCCACGAATAGTTTCATAGGAAAGATAGGCCGCCTCCTCACGAATCTCCACTTGAAGAGTGATATCAGGATTTTTCATCTGGGCTTGAATAGTAGGAATTACGTCGAAAACAGATCCACCAAGGGTTTGGTTAAGTTCACGACTGTCGAGTTCAAAGTTGTGGTCGCTACGCTTACTAGAAATCTTAAAGGTCATACCTTCCTTGTAGATATCCTGCATAATCTCTTGCACAGCAGCTTTGAGAGTTTCAACAGACTTTTCAACCTTATATACTGGAGAAAAATTTTGAATTCCGAAGACTTGTTTGAGAGATTCTGCCACTGCTGTGTAGTCAGCTCCATTCAGGTAAGCGTGGGCACGGTCGCGATCAGCGGTTACCTTAACTTGGGGATAGATGGACAAAACGTCCGAAATGTTATTGCGAAGTTTATTGATGAAACGCATACGGTTTTTGCCCTTGGTTGACAACTCTCCGTAGCGAATCATAATTTCTGAATACTGCATGAATGCTCCTATCTTACTTTTCTAGTTTGATTGTAAATTAATTTTAGTTTGGTCAAGAACTGCTCAACCTGACTCATATCATTTTTAAGGTCTAGGCTTAGGCGAACAGCTGACTGGGCCTTATCTTTCTCCACTCCCATAGCAATCAAGGTCCCCGCAGGTTTTCCAGCCTTGGATGAACAAGCAGAGGTTGTGGAAATGAAAATATCATAGTCTTCAAATGCGTGAACGATGACTTCACCACGAACACCCTTAATCCCAAAAGTCAAAATATGAGGGGCGAAGTCTTCCTCATCTGAAAAGATAAGAATATCTAGATAATCCAAAAGTGCTTGGCGAATGACTGATCTCATCTGCCCTGTCTTACTAGCAAAGATATCTAACTTTTCCATAGATAAACGGAGAGCCTTTGCTGTCGCTGCAATCCCTGCCACATTTTCAGTTGTCGAGCGATAATCGTGCTCTTGGCCACCACCAGTCAAAAGAGGCGTAATTTTCTTACCAGACTTGATATAAACAAAGCCAACACCTCTGACACCATGAAACTTATGACTCGAAAAGGTCGCGAAATCCACTCGATCTGTCAGATAGTTTTCAGTCGGAATCTTAGCGAGTGCCTGAACTGCATCAACGTGGAAGGAAATAGTTGGCTTGTCTGCCAAGAGTTTTGAAATAGCTTCAATGGGCTGGATAGAGCCGATTTCATTGTTCACAGCCATGACTGAAACAAGCGTCGTATCAGGTCGTATCAAATTCGCTAGAGCATCAACATCCACAAACCCTTTCTCATCAACTGGAGCAAAATCCACCTCAAAACCTTGACTTTTCAGCCAGAGGGCTGACTCCTTGACTGCTGGATGCTCAATAGCTGATACGATGATGTGCTTGCCAAACTGAGCTTTTTCAAAGGCCACACCCTTGATGACCCAGTTATCCCCTTCTGTTCCACCAGAGGTAAAGAAGATTTCATCACTCTTCTTGCCAATTAAATCTGCAATTTGCTGACGGGAAGCATCTAAAATTCGTGTTGCCTGGTCTCCCAAACGATGGAGACTGGATGGATTTCCTACAATTTTCGAAGCGACCTGCATATAGGTCTCAAGAACTTCAGGATAAGGCTTAGTTGTTGCCGAATTATCAAAGTAGATCATGTTTTCTCACGCTTTCTAAAATCACTCCTTCTATTTTATCATGAAACGAAGCTTACGACAAGAAAGGGAAGTTTCTCTTTTTTTAAGATTTTTTTAAAGAAATGAGGTATAATAAATCATAATTAAAGGAGAGTATCATGTCTAACTATCGTAGAACTTCAAAACCAAAAACAGAACACATCAAAAAGGGATTTACTGTCTTTCAAAAAACGATTGCTACCATCGGTAGTATCCTTGGTCTGATAACTGCTACTATCACCATCATGAACGCCATGGATAATAACAAAAACAACAAAAAAGAACCGACGACAACCCAAACAACTGTTGTCAAGGAAATTCAAAAGGAATCCCCTCAGGAAAATACTACACCTAACAAGGACAACACTTCTACTAAAGAAAATAGCCCACAAGAAGAAACTTCTCAATCCAACAAGAAAGAGGAGAAAAAAGAAGAACAGAAAACAACAACTCAGGACTCTTCTACACCTGCTACAAATAAAGAAACAAGCGATAGCGGAACACAGTCAAATACGACGAATTCAGAAAATAAAACGAGCCAGTAGCCACTAAAATAGCTTCCTTCCATATTTGGAAAGAAGCTATTTTTTTATTGTTGCAATACTTTTCGTGGTTTGGTTCCTTCAGCCGGACCGATGATACCTGCCGTTTCAAGTTCTTCCATAAGGCGAGTTGCACGGTTAAATCCAACCGACAAACGACGCTGAATCATAGAAGCACTAGCTTTCTGCGTCTCGATAACCAGAGCCTTTGCTTCTTCAAAGAGCGGATCGCCACCAGCTTCACCGTCAGAGAAATCTCCTTCATTATCTGGGACGTCTCCTGGGTCAAAGCTATCATCGTAGTCCGCATCAGCCTGCGCCTTGATGAAGTTTACAATGCGTTCAACATCATCATCCGAGATAAAGGATCCTTGCAGACGGACTGGGTGATTTTCATCAATTGGTTTAAAGAGCATATCTCCTCGACCAAGCAGTTTTTCAGCCCCATTTTCATCCAAGATGGTTCGTGAATCCGTACCTGATGAAACCGCAAAAGCCACTCGAGATGGGACATTGGCCTTGATGAGACCAGAGATGACATCAACCGATGGGCGCTGCGTTGCGAGAATCATGTGAATCCCTGCAGCACGCGCCTTCTGTCCGAGACGGATGATGGCATCTTCCACTTCCTTGCTGGCCACCATCATGAGATCTGCCAACTCGTCCACAATGACAACAATCAAAGGTAGTGGTACTTGTTTGTACTCAGACTGGGCATTGAATTCTTCGACCTTGGCATTATAACCAGCGATATTGCGCACACCGACCTTTGCAAAAAGCTCATAACGGTTTTCCATCTCATCCACAACCTTTTGCAGAGCCTTGCTGGCCTTGCGTGGATTAGTCACAACTGGAATCAAGAGGTGAGGAATGTCATTGTAAACCGATAACTCAACCATCTTTGGATCGACCATCATAAACTTGACCTGGTCTGGTCTTGCTTTCATGAGAATGCTAGCGATAATACCGTTAACTGCGACTGATTTCCCTGATCCCGTCGAACCTGCAACGAGTAGGTGGGGCATTTTGGAAAGGTCAAAGGTTCGAGCAGTTCCATTGACAGCCTTACCCAGAGGAATTTCGAGGAGATTTTCTGGTTTAGTCTGAGACTGTTCCCAGAGTTCTCGGAAGGAAACGGTCGCAATTTCAGAGTTAGGTACTTCAATTCCGACTAAGGATTTACCAGGTATTGGAGCCTCAATCCGAACATCCTTGGCCGCCAAAGCTAGCGCTAAGTCATCTGCCAGATTGGAAATGCGATTAACTCGGACTCCCACTGCTGGCTTGACTTCATACTTGGTAACAGATGGGCCGATTTCAGCCCGTTCCACCGTTACCTTGATACCGAAGCTAGCAAAGGTTTCTTCTAGGATTTTGATATTTTCTCGAACAATCTTCTTTTCCTTGGACTGATCTTTGGGTTTATCTGGCGCAAAGAGTTGCAAGTTTGGTAGCTTGTATTCAAGGGCTTCCTTGGCAGAAAAATCAACCTGCACTTCTTCATCTTCAAAGTCTTCCTCGTCTGGAACTTCAACGTCAGCTTGAGGAAGGATAATCTCGGGTTCAGTCCATTCCTCCTCAGGAATTGGGGGGAAATCGTAGTCTGGTACCTCTGATAAGATTTCTCCCGTTTCAGGATCTACAGGAGGAAGCGGTGGTGCATCCTGTTCTTCTTGTTCTCTCTGAATTCTGGCAGCTTCTTCAGCTTCTTGACGAGCCTTTTCTTCTTCCCTCTTGATAAAGCGTTCCTGTTTTCTCTGTTCCTGTTTTTCCATGAAGGATCTGAACTGAGCTCCAATAAAGGCTGCAACATCATAAATAGACCAAGGACTGACCAAGAGTGCCCCAACTAGAATCAAGAGAACTCCAATAAAGTAGGAGCCGATATTTGAGAAAAGAAAGGCAGTGGGGACATAAAGTCCGACACCTAGCAGGCCTCCACCAGCAAAGCTCGTCACCCGGATACCAGTCAGGTCCGTCATAACTTGAGACAGGGTCCCTTTTAGAACTGACTGCTCCAAGCCATATTTCCATACCAAGTAGGCCTCAAAAATCAAGAGCAAGCCAGCGAAGATACAGAGAAAGCCTGACAGAAGCCCCTCTTGCTTACGTAACCATTTAAATAGAAAGAGATAAATGAGAAAGGCTCCAATGGCCACATAAGCCAAACTCCCGACCACCAGTCGGATGAGATTATAAAGGGTAATACCCGCCGCACCGAGCTTGAGGGCTGCAATAATCAACAATAAGGCAATTCCTAAAGAAATCAACATCCTCTGGATAGCCTGTTTTCTTTCGAGTTCTGCTTTAGACGGTCTCCGTCTTGTTTTTATAGTATTCTTGTTTGCCATTCTTTTATTATACCATATTTCACAGCCATTTCGAACAGAGAAAAAGATTGCACCAAAGGGTACAATCTTTCTATTTTGATACCTTTTTATGCTTGTGGTTTGCGTAGGTAACCATAAACCACACCGCTTACGATTGCTCCAATCAAGACAAAGACTAGGTAAAGTAGGGCATTTGAAGTAAGGGCAATGACGAAGATTCCTCCGTGTGGTGCCATGAGTTTGATTCCTGCAAGACCAACGAGTCCGCCTGCCACCGCAGAACCAAGGATGAAGCTTGGGATAGCACGAGCTGGGTCAGCTGCACCAAACGGAATCGCACCTTCAGTGATGAATGACAAGCCCATGATGATGTTTGTCAAACCAGAGTTACGTTCTTCTTTGGTAAATTTATCTTTGAAAAGAAGGGTTGCGACAAAGATAGCAAGTGGTGGAACCATTCCTCCAGCCATAACTGCTGCCATAGCTACAGAACCACCTGAAGAAACAGTCGCTGCAAGCGTACCTGTACCAAAGACATAGGCAGCTTTGTTGACTGGTCCACCCATGTCGACAGCCATCATTCCACCAAGAACGATACCGAGAAGGACAGCTGAACCTCCTCCAAGGCCGCCTAGAAAGTCATTCATGGCAGTGTTGATTGCTGCCATTGGGATGTTAACAGCCAGCATGACAAATCCTGTCAAGATTGTTCCAAGAAGTGGCAAGAGAAGGATTGATTTAGCACTTTCAAGTGAACGAGGAACTTTAACGTATTTCTTGATAGCAAGAACTAAAGCACCTGCGATAAATCCACCAACAAGGGCACCTAGGAAACCAGATGAGACACCTGCAAGAGTTGAAGTTGCTTCTCCACCTGCGGCATAAGGAATTTTACCAAAGGCAAAACCTTCTTTGGCAATAGCACCTGCCACGAAACCAGCTACTAAACCTGGTTTTTCAGCGATAGAGTATGCTACGTATCCTGCAAAAACCGGAAGCATCAAGCCAAAGGCCGCTCCACCAATTTTCATGAACATAGAAGCTAGCTCATGGTAAGAACCGAGATTGCCAAGACTATCTTGTGGCACACCCATAGCACCATCAATCAAGAAAGCAAGGGCAATCATGATACCACCACCGATAACGAATGGCAACATTTGAGATACACCACTCATCAAGTGTTTGTAGAAGGCACCACCAAGGCTTTGTTTTTCGTTAGAGGCTGTTGCAGCTTTTGCTCCATTAGCGGCACGATAAACTTCAGCATCTCCTGAAAGAGCCAAGTTGATCAATTCTTCTGTCTTACGGATACCGTCTGCAACTGGACGGTTGATCAATGGTTTGCCATCAAAACGATCCATCTCAACAGCCTTATCTGCTGCGATGATAACAGCTTTAGCCTTGCGAATGTCCTCTGCAGTCAATTGGTTCCCAACACCGCTGGCACCATTAGTCTCAACCTTGATCCCAACCCCCATTTCAGCAGCCACCTTTTGAAGGGCTTCTTGGGCCATGTAAGTGTGGGCAATCCCTGTTGTACAAGCCGTAACAGCAACGATAAAATCACCAGAGTCATTGGCAGGTGCTTGAACAGGCTCCTCAGCTTTTTCTGAAGCTTGGTTAAATAGTTCGATAACTTGATCTGCAGATGTTACTTGGCGAAGTTTGTCAGCGAAACCATCTTTCATCAAGTATTGAGACAATTCTGCTAGGGCTGCTAAGTGGGTGTCATTTGCACCTTCTGGAGCCGCAATCATAAAGAAGAGGTCAGTTGCTTGTCCATCCAAGCTCTCATAGTCAACACCCTTGTTTGACTTAGCAAAGAGAACCGTTGCTTCTTTGACAGCAGAGTTCTTGCTGTGAGGCATAGCAATTCCGTCACCCAAACCAGTGGAAGTAAGAGCTTCACGCGCCAAAATTCCTTCTTTAAAGGTTTCAAAATCCGTCACATAACCGTGATCTACCAAGCTATGAATCATCTCTTCGATAGCTGCTGTTTTTTCAGTCGCCTGCAAATCCAGCAACATGACATCTTTTCTCAATAGGTCTTGAATTTTCATCGTTTTTCTACCTCAACTTTTTCATATGTTTCTTTAATAAATTCCGCTGTTGCCAAGTCATCTGAGAAGGTAGTTGCTGTTCCACAAGCTACTCCCCATTTGAAGGCTTCTACTGCATCTTTAGATTTGACAAATTCACCTGTAAATCCAGCAACCATAGAGTCACCAGCTCCCACTGAATTTTTCACTGTTCCCTTAATTGGTTTAGCGAAGTAAGCTCCCTCAGATGTGACAAGAAGTGCACCGTCTCCAGCCATAGAGATGATAACGTTTTGAGCTCCTTTGGCCAACAATTCTCGAGCATAGTTCTCGATTTCATCTAAACTTTCGAGTTTCACTCCAAAGATAGCTCCAAGTTCGTGATTGTTTGGTTTAACCAAAAGTGGCTGGTAGTCCAAACTATCAATCAAGGTCTGTCCTTCAAAGTCACAAACCACTTGTGCACCAGTCTGGCGCGTCAAGGCAATCAGATCTTTGTAGATGACATTCCCTAGATTTTTAGCGCTTGAACCAGCAAACACCACCGTATCTTCTGCTGTTAAACTTGAAAGAATAGCTTTCAACTCTTCTAGCTGAGTTGATTCAACATTTGGACCCGTTCCGTTGATTTCTGTTTCTTGATTCGCCTTGATTTTAACATTGATACGAGTATCTTCTACCACTTGGACAAAACGTGTCTCGATTTCTTCCTCTGCTAAAGTATCTGTGATAAATTTACCAGTAAAGCCACCGATAAATCCAGTCGCTGTATTTGGAATATCCAAGCGTTTCAAAACACGACTGACATTGATTCCTTTCCCACCAGCAAACTTATCATCACTGTCCATACGATTGACACTTCCAACTTGAACTTGGTCCAAGCGAACGATATAGTCAATAGACGGATTGAGTGTGACTGTATAAATCATACTTCAATTACCTCCGTTTTCTCCTTAATAGCCTGCAAGAGCTCATTCCCTTGACTTGTGATGACAATAGCGCGTTTGAGAGGTGCTACCTTGGCAAAGCAAGTTTGTCCAATCTTAGACGAATCGACTAAGACATAGGTTTGTTTGGCATTCTCTAAAATAGCACGCTTAACGGCTCCCTCCTCCATATCAGGAGTCGTATAATAACCATCGTCCACTCCATTCATCCCGATAAAGGCACGATCAAAATGCAACTGGTTAATCTGGTTAAGTGCAACGCCCCCGATGCTAGCATCTGTCGCCATCTTGACACTACCTCCAACCATGACAGTTGGAATCTGCTTTTCAACCAGCTGAACCGCATGGTGAATGGAGTTGGTTACAACTGTGATCTCCTTATTAACCAATTCCTTGATCAAAAAAGCGGTTGTTGTTCCAGCGTCGATAAAGATAACATCTTTTTCCTTGATGAGAGAGGCTGCTTTCTGAGCAAGCAATTTCTTTTCCTGAAGGTTTTTGACAGATTTTTCTTGAATGGTTTCTTCTTCCTGCAAGGAGTGGGGCAATTCTGCTCCACCATGCACACGGCGAAGCTTGTTTTCTGCTTCCAACTCATCCAAGTCTCTTCGAACCGTTGATTCTGACGTTTTTAACAAACTAACTAACTTTTCTAAAGAAACCACTTGATGCTGATTAAGTTCCTCTAAAATCAGTTGTTTCCGCTCAGTTTTTAACACCAAATCACCTCCTGTTATCGTTTACACTATTCATTCTAACACAATTTCTATCAAAGTCAAGCATTTTTTATCATTTTCTTTCAAAAACTATCATTTTTGTCAATTCCAACATTTTTATTGCAAGATAAGTAGCTTTATGGTAGACTATTTGAGTAAGTATTGGAAGATTACTCAAGAGGCTTAAGAGGCCGTGTTGGAAACGCGGTAGGCGTGTAACAGCGTGCGTGGGTTCGAATCCCATGTCTTCCGTAGAAAAGAAAAATTATTTTGGGGATACAACAAAAACGTTGTATCCTTTTTGTATCCTTTTTTCGCAAAAGAATACCAAAGACAAAAATAAAAAACGTTGATTTAACAACGTTTTGCCAAGGAATGCGAAAGAATGCAAAGGAATAATGGAGCCGGTGGGAGTCGAACCCACGTCCAAACACCTGCCAACATATTTGTCTACAACCATAGGTTATGTATTGTTTTAACAGTCCCTCGACACATAACTCAAGCCTAAGAACTGCGAGTCTATCAATCTCTTATCAAACCACTAGACAAGGCTTGATCGTATCTCGCTAATCATAAGACCTGTCATTGAACACGAGCAATCCAAATCGGGTCACGCCTGCTGGTTTTTAGGCAGCTAGAGCGTAAGAAGTGTTATTTTTTGCAGTTATATTTAACTGAGCGTTTACGTCGCCACACGGGTTGCAAAATATGCCTCATAATGCCTGTCGAATCCGTAACGACCCCAAAAGACGATAGAACCATTATAACCTATCTTCATAAAAAATGCAAAATCAAGGCGTTTCTTTAGAAAAGATATGTTTTCAAGGACTCTGATAAGGCTTGATAACCGGCCACACTTAGATGAAGCCCATCCGTTGTATAGGCTGATTGAAGCTGTCCTTCTGAATCTGTCAAACTATCATAAATCGGCACAAAATCTACCTGCATATAGGCGGATGCTAGAGCCTCATAGGCTTGACTCCATTCTCTAATCTTTTCATTGGTTCGGATATAAACAGTCTGCTTGTATTCTTTTCCTTCATTGACTGGCAAAATGGAAAGGAGCTTTATTTGTGACAGCGGATAATCTCGGTTAATCGATTGAATCACACGCTCAAGATTATCCAAGGATTCATTCATAGGAACATCTTTTCCGATATCATTTGTCCCAATTAAGAGAACAATTTGATCCACAGCTCCACCATAAAGATGGGCATCCAAATTCTCTAATAAAAGTCCCGTCTGGTAACCTCGGATGCCTCGATTGACAATCGTCTTTGCCGTCCCAAACAACTCTTGCAGAGGGTAATATTCCACTATCGAATCTCCGATAAAGATGATATCTGGATCTAGAACAGAAATTTGATTCAATTCACGATACTTGGTTTGAATCTTTTCCTGCTCCTTTAAGAGCCAATTTTCTAATAACTGTACTGCCACCTTATCCCTCTTTCTCTAACCAATTTTCTAGAACCTGATAAACACCCGCCTGGCTGTTAGCTGGTGCTAGAGCAGTCGCAACTGCCTTAGCCTCATCATCTGCATTTTCCATAGCATAGGCAATTCCAGCCAGCTCCAACATCTCAACATCATTTTCGCTATCACCAAAAGCCATGATTTGTTCCGATTTCAAATCCCAGCGCTTGAGTAATTCTTCCAATCCCCATGCTTTATGAATCCCGGCTTGGAGGATGTCAATGCAACCATAACCGCTGGAAACAGCTCTTACACGCCCATCAAAGAGGTCATTAATTTCCTGCAAAACAGAACTCGATCGCTCTTCACCAACGACCATGCTCATTTTAAGCACTCCACCAAAGAGGTCTGAGTTTAGCTCATCCACAAAATTGGTCCTTTGGTAAAGTTTTTCAATCATCTCAGGAGTCATAAATTTATCAAGTTCTGTAAAAACAGTGCCTTTCTTAACAAAACCACCATTCATACTAGTGACGACGAACTGATCTCGACACTCCCTCCCTTTAAAATGAAGGAGAGCCTTGTCAACCATAGCATCATCCCAGGTCTGAGCTTGAACCAGTTTATTGTTTTCAAAAATACGAGCACCATTGGCAACGACTAGGACAACTCTACTCGCCAAGTGTCCCAACAATTCTCTCATACGATGAATTTCATTCCCCGTCGCAATGACAAAACGGATATCCCTTTGATCCAGCTGATCTAAGATCTTTTCCAAGCGGAGCAGATCCAGCTGACCTCTCGGATCCAGCAAGGTTCCATCCATATCTGTCGCAATAATCTTAATCGTCATTTTACTTCCTCTGGATTCAAGCTAGTCCCACTTCAACCCTACATGTTCATTCATTTCTTTATAGGCCGTGTCAATACGTTCCTTGGTCGCCTCGTCCAACTTGTCACGGTAACTGCCTCCCTCGATGAAGTCCTCTAGGATATAGGTCTGATAGAGGAAGAGCGGATAACCTTCTGGAGAGTAAGTCCCTTTGGGTGTTCGATTGACCCAAGTAGGATGCGCTTTGGCAGTTTCAATCCTAGTCTTGCCATCTTTTTTCTTAATGGTCACATCCATGAGAACACCGCGCTCCGTCCACTTGGCATTTTCCTCATCTTGCATGGTTTCAATGCGTTGATTTGAGAGGAAATTCCCCATGGAGTAGATGATCAGTTTTTTGTCACCATCTTTTTCAACCGTTTCGGCAGGTTCAACGACGTGAGGATGCCCTCCAAAGATAATATCAGCTCCCCAGTCAATCATCTTGTGGTACAGTGTTTTTTGTTCTTCCGTCGGTTCTAGCTGGTACTCAATTCCCATCTGAGGCATGATGACAGTAATATCTGCTTCCTTCTCAGCACGCTCGATTTCTGCCTTCATCTTTTCTTCGTCTAAGTCAGAAAGATAGCGATTATAGTCCTCTTGGGAAATAGATTGTTCAATGCCATTAAAGCCATAGGAATAGGCTAGGAGAGCTACCTTGATTCCATTGACTTCCTTGATGACTATAGGGGCTTGGTCACGGGATTCATGTGTGTAGACTCCGATGGGTGTCATTCCAGCCTTTTCAATAGCTTGAGCCGTTGAAACTACTCCCTCAATTTGAGAATCCAAAATATGATTATGAGCCAAATCTAGAACTTGGTAGCCTGCATCCTTGATCGCATCCATGACTTCTCCAGGTGCATTAAAGAGAGGATAACCTGCCAAGTAGTGGTCCTTGTTCACAGTTCCTTCAAAGTCACCAATCACCAAATCCGCTTGCTTGAGCCATGGTTTGACATACTCAAAATTTTCATGGAAATCATAGGTCCCGTCTTCTTTAAGAGCTGTTCGGTAGATGGGGATATGGTAGAGAAGATCACCATTTGCCATGATACGAGCCGTCGTTTCACCAGACTGATTTTCTTTGGATTGACTAGACGTTGTAGTCTGACTGTTAGAACTTGTTATCTTGTTACCTTGTACTGCTCGAACCAACAAGTTCAGCCCCATGGACAAGGCAACTGCAAGCAGCAAAACAGCAATAAACTGGGCATTGGTCCAAGATTTATAATTTCGAAAGAAACCAACACTAGTTCTCCACACACCATAAAGAGAACCACGAGACCGTCTATCTTGTCGCTTTTCCATCTTTATCCCCCCTTGCTTTTACTGCAAGTCTTTTCTTTTATTATACCACAGAATACCACAGACAAAAGGGAAATCCCGTTTATTATATTATTTTTTAGGAACTTCTGTGACTTTCTTTCTGATCTATTTTGTGTTATCATGTAGAGGTAATGAAAGGAGAGAAAATGTCTGCTATAGAACGTATTACAAAAGCTGCTCATTTGATTGATATGAAAGATATTATCCGTGAGGGAAACCCAACTCTACGCGCGGTTGCTGAGGAAGTGACTTTTCCATTGAGTGATCAAGATATAATCCTTGGTGAAAAGATGATGCAATTCCTTAAACATTCCCAAGATCCTGTCATGGCAGAAAAGATGGGACTCCGTGGTGGTGTTGGACTTGCTGCTCCCCAACTCGATATCTCAAAACGCATAATCGCTGTTTTAGTGCCCAATATTGTGGAAGAAGGTGAAACTCCACAGGAAGCCTACGATTTACAAGCCATTATGTACAATCCAAAAATCGTATCCCACTCTGTTCAGGACGCTGCTCTTGGCGAAGGAGAAGGTTGCCTATCTGTTGACCGAAACATACCTGGCTATGTTGTCCGTCATGCCCGCGTCACTGTTGATTACTTTGACAAGGACGGCGAAAAACATCGTATCAAGCTCAAAGGTTACAACTCCATCGTTGTCCAACATGAAATTGATCATCTAAACGGAATCATGTTTTACGATCGTATCAATGAAAAAGACCCATTTGCTGTTAAAGATGGTTTACTAATTCTCGAATAAAGAAAATCCCGTTGCAAGACGGGGTTTTGTGTTATAATAGTGGCATGAAAACAAATGATATTGTCTATGGCGTCCATGCCGTTACAGAAGCCCTCCTTGCAAATACAGGAAACAAACTCTACCTCCAAGAAGATCTCAGAGGCAAAAATGTTGAGAAAGTCAAGGAACTAGCTACAGAAAAGAAGGTGTCCGTTTCTTGGACTTCAAAAAAATCCCTCTCTGAAATGACCGAAGGCGCTGTCCATCAAGGATTTGTCCTTCGAGTTTCCGAATTTGCCTATAGCGAGCTGGATCACATCCTTGCAAAAACACGACAAGAAGAAAATCCACTTCTATTGATTCTGGACGGGCTAACTGACCCCCATAATCTAGGTTCTATCTTGAGAACTGCTGATGCTACCAATGTTTCAGGAGTCATCATTCCCAAGCACCGTGCCGTTGGAGTTACTCCTGTCGTTGCCAAAACGGCTACTGGGGCTATTGAGCATGTACCGATTGCCCGAGTGACCAATCTGAGTCAAACTCTAGACAAACTCAAGGATGAAGGTTTCTGGACTTTTGGAACAGATATGAATGGAACCCCTTGCCACAAGTGGAATACAAAAGGGAAAATCGCCCTCATCATCGGAAATGAAGGAAAAGGCATCTCTAGTAACATCAAAAAACAGGTTGATGAGATGATTACCATTCCGATGAATGGGCATGTTCAAAGCCTCAATGCCAGTGTTGCTGCAGCCATTCTCATGTACGAAGTTTTCCGAAACCGACTATAAAAAAGTTTCCGATCAGTTGATCGGAAACTTTTTTGCTTAACTATGTTCTGTAATAAATTTATAGGCTTCTTGACCTGCGATAGCCCCATCTCCAACTGCTGTTGTCACTTGGCGAAGGTCTTTCTGGCGAACATCCCCAACTGCAAAGATACCATTAACGGCAGTCTTCATGTGGTTGTCTGTCACAATCCATCCTGCCTGATCTTGAATATTCAATTCTTTGACAAAATCACTAACAGGGTCCAGCCCAACATAGATAAAGACACCACCGAAAGCTTGTTCTGTCACTTGCCCTGTTTTAACATTTTCAAATACAACTGATTCTACTCGGTTTTCACCTTTAATTTCCTTGACTACAGAGTCCCAGATAAAGTTGACTTTCTCATTTGCAAAGGCACGGTCTTGCAAAACCTTTTGAGCACGAAGTTGGTCGCGACGGTGAACGATAGTGACAGACTTGGCAAAGCGAGTCAAGAAGAGGGCTTCTTCTACCGCTGAATCTCCACCACCGACTACGAGCAAGTCTTGATCACGGAAGAAAGCTCCATCACAGACTGCACAATAGGAAACACCACGACTATTCAGTTCTTCTTCTCCGGGAACTCCCAAGAGACGGTGTTTTGACCCAGTTGCCACGATGACAGTACGGGTTTCGTAAACTTGATCATCAGTGATTACCTTCTTATAGTCACCTTGGTCTTCAATATTTTCAACATAACCATAAAGATGCTCCACTCCAAGGTTTTCAAGTGGTTCAAACATCTTTTCAGCCAATTCAGGTCCACTGATGTTGGCATAACCTGGATAGTTTTCAATATCAGATGTGTTATTCATTTGCCCGCCTGGCAGACCACCTTCAATCAAAGCCACTTTCAGATTGCTACGAGCAGCATATAAGGCAGCGGTCATTCCCGCAGGTCCAGCACCGACAATAATCGTATCGTACATTTTGATTCCTTCTTTCTTGTTGTAACTATCTTTATTCTAACTGTTTGAAGTTTATTTAGCAAGCATTATGCTCTAAAAACTAAAATGAGACTCATGACGGCAAAGGATAATACTGGAATCACCAAAACCCCAATCATGATCATATCATAGAGATGGGCTTGACGGGCCTTGGCTGTCTTGTCCACACCAGACATAGCTCGCAATCCAATCCAAATCCCTAAAAAAATCACGACGAGAATGGTCGTTAAGATCAAACTCTCGAAATATAAAGAAAACAGTTGCAGCAGCATGATCTCTCTCGTTTCTATCTTTTTTAAAGAGTAAACTCAGCTAGTCCAACTAACTGAGTTTTCCTTTTTCTATTATATCAAATATAAGTTCGTTTGTAACTAGCGAAGAATTCTTTTGTTCGTTCTTCTTTCGGATGATTGATGATTTCATCCGGTGTGCCTGACTCGATGATTTTCCCTTTATCTAGGAACAAAATTTTATCTGCCACTTGGGCTACAAAAGACATATCGTGACTAACCAAGATCATGGTCTGACCAGACTTAGCGGCGTCTGCAATAGACTTTTCTACTTCTCCGACCAATTCTGGGTCCAGTGCTGACGTTGGTTCATCCAAGAGCAAAACGTCTGGTTTCATAGCGAGGGCACGCGCTAGAGCAACCCGTTGCTTTTGTCCACCTGATAAGTGGCGAGGATAATGCTGTTCACGGTCAGAAAGACCAACCTTGGCCAACTCTTCCTTGGCGATTTTAGTTGCTTCCTCGTCCGATAATTTCTTAACAACAACCAAGCCTTCCTTGACATTGTCAAGGGCTGTTCGGCGTTCAAACAAATTGAACTGTTGAAAAACCATGGATAGCTTGCGACGAAGGGTCAAAATCTCTTCTTGGCTAATCCGAGAAAAATCAACTTTAAAATTGTCAATTTGAATCGTTCCACTATCTGGAGTTTCAAGATAGTTCAAACTACGAAGAAAGGTTGATTTCCCAGCTCCAGATGAACCAATCAAAGCCACTACCTCACCTTTTTGGATATCCAAGTTCAGATGATTCAAGACTGTCTGTCCTGAAAAGGATTTACTTAAATTCGAAATCTTAATCATTAACGAAGGTCTCCTTTCACATCTGTAGACACTGTGTCTGGGGCTGAAATAGCCATTTTCTTTTCAATGAAACGACCGAGGCTTTCAATTCCGATATTGACCACCCAATAAACGAGGGCAACGGAGATGAAGCGCTCAAAATAGCGATAATCGGCTCCACCCAAAATCTGAGCTTGGGCAAAGACCTCCACAACACCCGCACTAAAGGCTAGAGAAGTTCCCTTGGTCAAACCGATGAGGGAATTGATCAAGGTTGGAGTAGCTACCACCGCTGCATTAGGAATAATCACACGACGATAAACTTGCGCTCGAGTCATACCAAGACTACGCGCCGCCTCAATTTCACCTGGATTAACAGAAAGGATGGCTGCACGAATCGTTTCACTTGCATAAGCCGCCTCATTAAAAGCAAAGGCCACAATCGCAAAAAGTGCCGCTGGAATCGCATTGATATTGAGACCAGTACCCCATTGCTGGTTAATAGCTTTCAGTGCCAAAGGAATTCCGTAGTAGGTCAACATAAGTTGGACTAGGATTGGGGTGCCTTTTAAGAAGCTGACGAAAAAGGCCTGCAAAGGATATAGAACCTTAACACGATTGATCTTAACAATGGCAAAAATCAAGGCAAGTATCAGACCAAAGAGTGCACCTCCAAGCGTCAACATCAAGGTTGTAGGCAGTTGCTGGACAATCCTTGGAATTCCATCAAAGACCGAACGCAAACTAAAGAGCTTACCATCCGGAATGAGTTGCATCAAACTTTGGTACCAATCTGATGCTAAAAATGTTGTAACAGTCATAAAAACATCCTCTCCTGATAATGATTCATTCTACCATACTTCTGCTCGCAAGCAAATTATTTGCTACGGGCTGATTAGATTTTGTCTATCTTCTAGTTTATCACACTTTAAAACAGGGAGGCTATATATTTTACCTATCAAGGAGATAAATAAAAACTATCTCAAACCTAAGTCCTCATAGGGTTTTCTATAGCCGATTTGTTTAACAGCACCATTCTCCACCAAAATTGGACGTTTCAATAACATGCCATCACTCGCTAGAAGTTTAGCTGCTTCTTGTTTTGACAAACTTCCCACCTTATCTTTCAAGCCCATTTCACGGTATTTGATCCCGCTGGTATTGAAAAATTGTTTCACTTCAAAACCGGAAGTTTCCAACCAGTTCAAAATCACGTCTTCACTTGGGGTTTCTTCTACGATGTGGACAGCTTTGTAGTCCACACCAAGTTTATCCAATTCATTTTTTGCTTTCTTACAAGTTGAACATTTTGGGTATTCGATAAATTCTAACATCTTCTTTTCTTTCTATTTTTTATTTTCTTGAAATGTTGCGCCTTCATGCTGCAAGAGCCAGGCTTTCTTTTCGACTCCCGATGCATAGCCTGTCAGACGATTGCCTGACCCTAGCACTCGATGACAGGGGACGAGGACGGACCAGGAATTACGCCCCACTGCTCCGCCGATCGCTTGGGCAGAAGCTACTTGCAGGTCCTGCGCTATTTGTCCGTAAGTCACTGTCTGACCATAAGGAATGGCCTGTAAGTAAGCCCAGACTCGCTTTTCAAAATCTGTTCCAATAGGAGCCAAAGGTAAGTCAGATAGATCCTGAACACTGCCTTCGAAATAGGTATCTAAATAGGAAATAACTTGCTCTAATACAGGATGGCTAGCAACTTCTTCTATCGTTTCATCTCCTAATCCCCTCTCAAAATGACTTTGGTCCTGTACCCAAATTCCATACAGATATTGCTCGTCAGCAACTAAGGATAAGGTTCCAATTGGCGACGGGTAAAGCATTTTTGCGTACTTTTTCTGCTTCATTTTTTTAATTTCTGATAGGCCAAACGTTCCCCATCAACTGGAACCTTACCAACCTGCTGGAAACCTAGCTTTTCAAAGATATGCTGCATGGCCTTGTTTTCTGCATGCGTATCTGAGCGAAAATCCAGGTAATCAAATCCTTCAATCAAGCCTTCTAGGAAAGTCTGAGCAACTCCCTGCCCTTGGACATCTGCTGCCACAGCGATACGGTGAAAGACCAGATATTCTGACTCTCCCCCCTGCCAACTTCCTTCATAAATGGCTTCATAGGTTTCCTCTGGGCTCTTGGTCACAGCAGCATAAGCTAGCAGTTCTCCTTCTTCCAAGGCCACATAGGCTTGACCTGAGATGATATCATCAATAATGATATCCGCATTTGGATAGCCATTTTGCCACTGGTCGCTACCAGACTTGGCTAAGCACTTTTTAGCATCCTCCATCACCTGCATAATCGCATCAACTTCGTTTGGAAAAGCTAAACGAATCTCCATCTTTTCCCCTCATTTCTAACTTTTTTCTCTCATCATAGCATAATTTAAAGCTTTCTACAAGCAGTTGAAACTTGACTTTTGTTTTCTATTATTTTATAATCTAGTTATTTAAACTAGATAAAAAGGAGTTGGAAATGAATTCTAACTTTTCCTACCCAAAATGGGAAGACATTCCAAACATTGACCTCTATCTGGATCAGGTTTTACTTTATGTCAATCAGGTCTGCGCCCCTATCTCTCCAGATAAAGACAAGGGGTTAACAGCATCCATGGTCAATAACTATGTCAAACATGGTTACCTAACAAAGCCAGATAAGAAAAAATACCAACGCAAACAGATCGCCCGTTTGATTGCCATCACCACTCTCAAGTCTGTCTTTTCGATCCAAGAAATCGCTCAGACCCTTAATACTCTGCAAACTCAAGCGAGCTCAGACCAGCTCTACGATGCTTTTGTAGACTACATGAACCATGGGATTGATCCAGAAAATCCTATTATCCAAACTAGCTGTCAAACGGTTAAACTCTATCATCAAACTCTAGACTTAATCCTTATCAAAGAAGAGGAGGAAATCCAATGAATACCAGTCTAAAACTCAGTAAAAAACTCAGTTTTGGAGAGGAAATTGCTAATAGCGTGACCCATGCTGTGGGTGCCGTTATCATGCTCATCCTACTCCCCATTTCATCCACCTATAGTTATGAAGCACACGGATTTTTATCATCTTTTGGCGTTTCTATCTTTGTTATCAGTCTCTTTCTCATGTTCCTCTCGTCAACCATTTACCACTCTATGGCCTATGGTTCGACCCACAAATACGTCTTGCGAATCATCGACCATTCTATGATTTACGTGGCTATCGCGGGCTCTTATACGCCGGTCGTATTGACTTTGATGAATAACTGGTTTGGCTATCTGATCATTGCCATTCAGTGGGGAACGACCATCTTTGGCATCCTTTATAAAATCTTTGCTAAAAAGGTCAATGAGAAATTCAGCCTTGCCCTTTACCTGATCATGGGCTGGTTGGTTCTGGCTATCATTCCTGCCATTATCAGTCAAACAACACCAATTTTCTGGAGTCTCATGGTAACTGGTGGGCTCTGTTATACAGTTGGAGCTGGATTTTACGCTAAGAAAAAACCTTATTTCCACATGATTTGGCATCTCTTTATCCTAGCAGCATCTGCACTTCAGTACATCGCTATTGTTTATTACATGTAAAAAAGTTGAGAATCTTTTCTCAACTTTTTTCTTTACACATATTGATAAAATACTGGTGCAAGCGAGCATCATCTGTTAACTCAGGATGAAAAGAGGTCACCAGCATATTCTCTTCTTGAGCTGCAACGATTTGATCGTCTACTGTTGCTAAAATTTCTACACCCTCTCCAACACTACTGATAATCGGTCCACGGATAAAGGTCATGGGAATCTTGCCAACTCCCTTACATTCTGCCTCTGTATAGAAGCTTCCTAGTTGGCGCCCATAAGCATTGCGCTCAACCACTATATCCATGGTTCCAAGATGACTTTCTTCCTGAGAAGTGATTTCCTTAGCCAGCAAAATCAAGCCCGCACAGGTCCCAAAAACGGGTAATCCAGATAGAATGGCTTCTCGGATGGGAAGCAGCATGTTCTGGTCGCGCAAGAGCTTGCCCATGGTTGTAGACTCACCGCCAGGTAATATCAAACCCACCAAGTCACTCTGATGTTGTTGAAAATCCTCTAAATTTCTGATTTCGACACTAGAGACTCCTAGTTTATCTAGCACTTTTGCATGTTCTGCAAAGGCACCTTGCAAGGCCAATATTCCAATTTTCATCTATTTTCCTCGCTCAGCCATGAGAATTTGGATTTCATTCTCATTGATACCAACCATGGCTTCCCCTAGGTCTTCAGAGATTTGAGCCAGAATTTGAGGATTTTGGTAGTTGGTTACGGCCTTAACAATAGCACTTGCTCGTTTAACAGGATCTCCTGACTTGAAAATACCTGAACCGACAAAGACGCCCTCTGCTCCCAATTGCATCATCAGCGCAGCATCTGCTGGTGTTGCCACACCTCCGGCTGCGAAGTTAACAACTGGTAATTTTCCATGTTCATGAACGTATTGGACCAATTCTACAGGGACTTGGAGTTCTTTTGCTGCCACATAAAGTTCATCTTCACGGAGGTTTTGAATGCGGCGAATTTCTTGATTCATCATACGCATATGGCGAACGGCTTGGACGATATCTCCTGTACCCGGTTCTCCTTTTGTCCGAATCATGGAAGCTCCCTCAGCGATACGACGCAAGGCTTCACCCAAATCCTTAGCTCCACAGACAAAAGGAACTTGGAATTCTTTCTTGTCCACATGGAAACGATCGTCTGCTGGAGACAGCACTTCACTCTCATCGATATAGTCAATCTCAATAGCCTCTAAAATCTGAGCTTCAACAAAATGCCCGATTCTGACCTTGGCCATCACTGGAATACTGACCGCTTCTTGGATTTCCTTAATCATCTTTGGATCACTCATACGAGAAACTCCACCAGCTGCACGAATATCAGCTGGAATCCGCTCCAAGGCCATAACAGCTGCCGCACCAGCAGCCTCTGCGATACGAGCCTGTTCAGGGTTCTGAACGTCCATGATAACCCCACCTTTGAGCATCTGTGCCAAGTTTTTATTTAGTTCATAACGATTTTCAGTCATTTCTTAATCCTCATCATTTGTATTGGTAGCTACCATTTCATTTTAAGCCAGATTAGAATGAAGTACAAGATAGAAAAATAATAATTGTCTGGGTACAGATGGATTAAAAAAACTATCTGACCTTAACTTAAGGCCAGATAGCTCAGCTATTGTTATTTTTCAGCTGTAAGTGCAGCCATTGTAATGTAGTTGTATGGTTTGTTGAAATGTGGCAAGAAGAATAGGTCTGTCAAAGCCAATTTATCAATTGTCACATGCTCTTGGATAGCAAGTGAGAACATGTGGATTCCCATACTAATTGCAGCATCATGTGAAACCATTTGTGCACCAAGGATTTCGCGACTGTCTTTATCAAAGACAATCTTGATGGCAACTTCGTGGTTGTCATGCTTCATAAATTCTGGTTTTTGAAGATCGTTAAAGCCAGTTTCAGTTGCATTATAGCCTGCAGCTTTGGCTTTTTCAAGAGTCAAACCAGTTGAAACCATGTGAAGACCATAGATTGAAATACCGTTTGATCCTTGAACTCCGATTCCTTCCAATTCATGACCACAAGCGTTATAAGCACCCACAATACCAGTACGTACAGCGTTAGATGCAAGAGCGATGTAGCTTGTATCTTTACGAGCATTGTCATAAACAGTTGCACAGTCACCAACAGCGTATACACCTGGGATAGATGTTTCTTGTTTCTTATCTACAAGGAAGGCACCGTTGCGGAAGAGTTCAATCTTACCGTCAGCAAGAGCTGTGTTTGGACGGAAACCAACAGCAAGAACCACCATATCTACATCAAATGTTTCTTTGTCTGTTACTAAGCGTTCTACTTTACCATCACCTTGGATGGCTTTAACTGTTTGACCAAGAGCCAAGCGGATGTTGTGGTCTTCCAAGTTCTTCGCCATCATTTGAGTGAAGTCTTTGTCATAGTAGCCGTTCAAGACAGTGTCTACGATGTCAACAAGAACCACTTCTTTTCCAAGACGCTCGAAAGCTTCAGCAAGCTCAACACCGATGTAACCACCACCAACAACGGCAATGCGCTCAAGGTGTTTGCTCTTGTCTTCAAGTTTTTCAATAACTTCTTCAGCGTTTTGGTACAATTTAACAAATTGTACATTTTCAAGAGTTGCTTTGAATTCGCGGTTGCCCTTAACGATTTCAACACCTTCGATTGGAGGCAAGATTGGAGTTGAACCAGTTGCAAAGATCAATTTATCATAAGACTCTTTGTGTTCTTTACCTTCAACTTCTGCAGTCACAACTTTGTTATCGTAGTCAATTGAAAGAACTGGTGAGTTCATGTAAACTTTAGCACCTTTTGCTTCCAATTTTTCTTTATCAGAGTAGAAGAGACCTTCTGGGCCGTCGATTTGTTCCCCGATCCAAAGAGCCATTCCACAACCAAGGAATGAAATATTTGAGTTTTGGTCAAATACTACGATTTCATTTTCATGTCCAAAGTTGTCCAACATAGTGTTGATACATGCTGTACCAGCGTGGTTAGCACCAACTACAACGATTTTACTCATAGAATAATTCCACCTTTAAAATTTAATTTACCCCTCTAGTATATCATTTGCTGTTAGCGTTTACAAGGTATTTGCTTGGAATTCTCTTTTTTTCAGAAAAAATTATTCTTTACTATATTATTTGTTTCATTTCCTTCCAATTTTTAAGCATATTTCTTGACTTTTGTTAAAATTTATTTGTGAAAACGCTGACTTTATGGTATGCTAGATACATGGAAAGAAAATGTAAGGGGTTTAATTTTTCTTTAACTAACTTATATTGAATGATTTCCTATAAAGAGAAAGGAGCTGGTAGCTTGCCTCTTCGTTCGCACTCTGAACGGCTAATGGGAACAACTATCACCATTTCATTAGTAGATGAGCGGGCAGAAACCCTGCTTCAAGGGGCTTTTGACTTGCTCAAAGAGCTCGAATACCGCTTCAACGCCAACAGTCAAGAATCCGAACTGATGGAAATCAACTACCAGGCTGGAATCGCACCTGTCAAGGTTCATCCTGACCTATTTGAACTGATTGCTCTTGGACTAGAGCATAGCCTAGCTCCCTCTAGCCATCTCAACATCAGTATTGGTCCCTTGATTCAAACCTGGCGAATTGGTTTTTCAGATGCTCGGCTTCCAAAGCCAAATGAAATCGAAGCCGTCTTGCCTCTAGTTGACCCACATTTTATCAAGTTAGATCCGACTAGCTCTACTGTCTTTTTAGAGAAGAAAGGAATGAAGCTCGATCTAGGTTGTTTGGCTAAGGGCTATAGTGCAGATAAGGTTGCCCAGTATTTAAAAACACACGGTGTCACCTCTGCCCTGATCAATCTCGGAGGAAATATCCTCACCATCGGGAATAACCAAGCCAAAGAAGGGAAAGCCTGGCAGATCGGCATTCAGGATCCGCGAAATCCTCGTGGCAATCATCTCCTAACCATTCCTGCTTCTAACAAATCCGTTGTCACTTCAGGTATCTATGAACGCCACCTGACAGTAGATGGAAAAGACTATCACCATATTTTTGATAGTAAGACAGGATTCCCTGTCGAAACCGAACTCGCTAGCCTAACGATTATCTCTGATAAATCCGTTGATGGTGAGATTTGGACAACGCGCCTTTTCGGAGAACGAAGCGCTTCTATCCTCTGGCAAGTCGAAAGTTTAGATGGTATTGAAGCCATTCTCATCGACAAAGAGGGACGCATTGCATGTTCTTCAGGCCTTCAAAATTGTATTATGTAAAAAGAGAAAGGAAATCTCATGCTAAAACTTATTGCCATTGTTGGAACGAACTCTAAACGTTCTACAAACCGCCAATTGCTCCAATACATGCAAAAACACTTTGCGGATAAAGCTGAAATTGAACTCGTTGAAATCAAGGATATCCCTGTTTTCAACAAACCAGCAGATAAGCAACTTCCAGCTGAAATTCTTGAGATTGCAGCTAAAATTGAAGCATCTGACGGTGTCATTATTGGTACTCCTGAGTACGACCACTCTATCCCTGCAGTTTTGATGAGCGCTCTTGCTTGGCTATCTTACGGTATCTACCCACTTTTGAACAAACCAATCATGATCACTGGTGCTTCTTACGGTACACTTGGTTCATCTCGTGCCCAATTGCAACTTCGTCAAATCTTGAACGCTCCTGAAATTAAGGCAAATGTTCTACCAGATGAATTCTTGCTTTCTCACTCTCTTCAAGCATTTAACCCAAGTGGCGACTTGGTTGACCTTGATGTCATCAAGAAATTGGATGCCATCTTTGATGACTTCCGTATCTTTGTGAAGATTACTGAAAAATTGCGCAATGCACAAGAATTGCTTCGCAAAGATGCAGAAGAATTTGACTGGGAAAATTTGTAAGATAGGAGACCGAAAGAATGAAATTTGTTGGACTTGTTGGATCAAACTACGATCAATCATATAACCGCAAACTCTTGGAATTTATCCGTCGCAATTTCAAATTTAAATTTGAATTAGAAGTTCTTGAAATCGACGAAGTTCCAATGTTTAACCAAGACGAAAAATGGGACGACAGTTTCCAATTACGCTTCTTGTATAACAAAATTACACGTGCTGATGGTGTCATTATCGCCACTCCTGAGCACAACCACACTATCTCAGCTTCACTCAAATCTGTACTTGAATGGCTTTCATACGAAGTTCATCCATTTGAAAACAAACCTGTTATGATTGTGGGTGCATCATACTACGACCAAGGAACATCACGTGCCCAAGTTCACCTTCGTAAAATCCTTGATGCTCCAGGTGTCAATGCCTACACACTTCCAGGTAACGAATTCCTTCTTGGCAAAGCTAAGGAAGCTTTTGATAACGACGGAAATATCACCAACGAAGGCACTGTTAAATTCCTTGAAACTTGCTTAGATAACTTTGTAAAATACGTAGGAGTCGTTTCGAAATTGAAAAAACCAAAACCAATCGAACCAGAAGACTTGGATTGTGGAAAACCAATTGCTACAACCATTACAGAAGTTGACCCTGACGATCCAGAATGGGTAGAAAAAGTTGCTGCAATCACTGGCGCTGTTTCTGGTGATACCTATGTCAAACTGGACCACGGTATCCTTACAGTTAACCAAATCGATATGTTCTTGAAAGCTATGCCATTTGAATTGACATACGCTGATGACAACAACCAATTCCTCTACTACAACAACGCTCACCAAGATCCAGACACCATGTTTGCCAAACGTGTACCACCTCAATCAGGTAACCGTATGTCGACTGTTCACAATTCTCTTCCACCAGCACGTATGAAGAACGTAGAGTGGGTCATCGGAACACTTCGCAATGGAAACCAAGAATACGTCCGTACGATCGTTCCAGGTTCTCCTGCAGGTGTCATCAACACCCACAACTACCAAGCGATGTACTATCCTGATGGATCATACGCTGGAATCAATGAAATTGTCTTTAACTTCCAACCATGGCTTGACTGGTACCTAAAAGAGACTGGTCAACGTTTGGTGGGTGGTAGCGGACCTTTTGCTCCTGCCGCTGGAGGTCATGGAGGCGCTGATGCTACTTCTGGTGCTTCTGATACTCCTGATGGTGGAGGTCATGGAGGCGCTGACGCTACTTCTGGCGCAAGCAACTAAGAAACACAAAAGGAGCCAAATGGCTCCTTTTTTATTACAACAGAAAAGGGGCTTGTAAATCATCTACACCCCCCTTTCATTTTATGAGTTGGGATCATCTAAACTACGCCCATGCAAACCTTTTTCACGTTGTACCTGACGTAGTTTTTCTGGCGTTACGTCATTTCCTTCCTCGTCCACAATTTTGATTCCTTCAATGTGGTGACGAACAGAACGACGATAGCCTTCGATGTACTCCTCACGAAGTTTAGCTTGTTCCACTTTTTCAGCAGAAGTTAAGCCTTCTGTTTTTTTCTTTTTAGCAAGTTCGTTAATACGATCAATTTTTTTAGGATCCATGTTTCTCTCCTTTATGATAAGATTTAATCCGTTTGACTGAGTTTATTTAGTATTGATTTGGTTAAAGCGTGCAAGCTTAGCTGCTTTCTTGGTTAATTGCGACAAGATGGCCAATCGATTTTGACGAATATCTTGATCATCGGTCATTACCATAGTATTCTCAAAGAAAGCATCAATAACTGGACTAAGCGCAAAGAGTTGTTCTAATTGCTGACTTGCAGTCCCTGATAAAACGAGTGACTCTACTGCTTCCGCCAAGGCTTTCTCTTCTTCATTTTCAAAGAGAGCAGGATCAACTGTTTCATATCCTTCCGCTTTCTCAGCCAAGTTGAAAGCACGAGAGAGAGATTCAACAGACGGCTTGAAGTTTTCTTCCTTGCTTGCTTCTACAAGAGCACTTGCTGCTTCCAACATATCTGCCACGACAAAATTCGAACTTGCAAGGACTGCTTCCTTGATATCTTTTGGAGTAGAACCCATCATCTTATCAACACGAGCCTTGATAAAGTCCATGACCTCTGCCTTATTTTCATAAGTCAAGCTGTCAAATTTCAAACTGTAAAGGCTATCAATCAACTCATCCATAGCAATGTGCCAACCAAAGGCATCCAAGATACGTACCACACCTTGCGTCGCACGACGAAGGGCATAAGGGTCATTAGAACCTGATGGAATCAAACCTACTGAGAAGAAACTCAAAATCGTATCCAATTTGTCTGCAATGGCAAGCACTGCCCCCACCTTGCTCTCTGGAAGCTCTCCTTCGGCTGATGTAGGCATGTAGTGTTCACGAATGGCAGCTGCAACTGCTGGAGTTTCACCAGCAAGAAGAGCATATTTCTCACCCATAATTCCTTGAAGTTCATCAAACTCACCAACCATACCCGTCAACAAGTCAAACTTGTAAATGGCTGCTGCACGGGCTAGGTCAACCGTTTCATCCACTGACAAACCAGCTTTTTCTGCCAAGAGAATAGCAATCTGACCAGTACGAATCATGTGTTCACGAAGGGAACCAATCTTTTCGTGGAAGGTCACATGGTTCAATTTTTCAACAAGGTCAGAAATAATCAATTTTTGGTCTTCACGCCAGAAGAATTCCCCATCCTCCAAGCGGGCTACCAAGACTTTTTCATTTCCTTTGATAACATTTTCCAAATGCTCTGCGTTTCCGTTACGAACAGAAATAAAGTTTGGCAAGAGTTTACCGTCTTGATCACGAACAACGAAGTAGCGTTGGTGTTCCTTCATCGAAGTCACCAAGACTTCTTCTGGAACGTCAAGGTATTTGGCGTCAAAACTTCCCATGAAGGCAGTTGGGTATTCAACCAAGTTCAAGACTTCGTTCAGCAAGTCAGCATCAATTTCGATACGTACACCATGTTTTGCCTCAATTTCCTTGATTTGATCAACAATCATTTGTTCACGTTCACGAGGATCTGCGATTACAAACTGTTCACGAAGGTCTTCTTCGTAGCTCAAAGCTGACTGAATCTTAGTTTCTTGTCCCAAGAAACGATGACCACGACTCACACGATCTCCCTTGATATCAAGGAAATCCAAGTCAAATTCTTCTTCATCTAAAAGAACAGTCAAAGTATGTACAGGGCGGATGTATTCAAAGGTGTTGTTAGCCCAGTGCATGCTGACAGGGAATGTCAGTGACTTCAAGACGTCTACTACACCTGGAACTATGGTTTCAACTGCTTGACCCACTTCTTCCTTGGTAACATAGACATATTCTTCACCCTTGATTTCACGGAATTCAATATCTTCAACCGTTAAGCCTTTCCCACGGACAAATCCTTGGGCTGCTTTGGTGAAGTTTCCATCATTATCCAAGGCAATTTTTTTCGCTGGACCTTTGAAATCTTCTGTCAAATCAGACTGTTTGTCTGCAAGACCAGTCACACGAACAGCCAAACGGCGTGGTGTTGAGAAGGTTTGAATGGCTTCAAAGGAAAGGCGATTTTCTTTGAGAAAGGCTGCCATTTTTTCACCTAGTTGTTTTTCACTTGGAGTTACTACGTAGGCTGGTAACTCTTCAAGACCGAGTTCTACTAATAAGTTTTTTGTCATGTTTTTTCTCCGAAAAGTATCTTTTTATTTTCCAGTTTGCCTTATGTGATTGGCACGCAAGCAACCAACTTCGTCGTTTCATTGCTAAAATTGGAGCCAAAAGTCTCCAATTTTGCCTAGTATCCTTAGCACCACTAAGGATACCTTCATCACTGTGGCAACTGGCTCAAGGCTCACTCTGTTCGCCCGTTTTCGTAAACGATCACTCTCTTTATTCTGCGTCTTCTGCTAAGAGTTTAGCTCGCGTTGCTTCATCCAAAAGTGGGTAACCTAGGCGTTTGCGTTCTGCGACAAATGTTTTAGCTACGACACGGGCCAGGTTACGGATACGGGCGATATAACCTGCTCGCTCCGTTACAGATACAGCCCCACGTGCATCAAGTAGGTTAAAGGTGTGTGAACATTTGAGAACATAGTCATAGGCAGGGTGAACCAAGCCTTCTTCCAAGGCACGACCAGCCTCTTTTTCAAACTTATCAAAGTTTTCCAGCAACATTTCTTGGTCCGAAATTTCAAATGAATATTTTGAATGCTCGTACTCAGGCTGGATGAAGATTTCTCCGTATTTTACACCATCTGCCCACTCGATATCATAGACAGAGTCAACCTCTTGGATGTAAGAAGCTAAACGCTCCAAGCCATAGGTAACTTCCGCAGTCACAGGGCCAGTTGCCAATCCACCAACTTGTTGGAAATAAGTGAACTGAGTGATTTCCATCCCATCAAGCCAAACTTCCCATCCAAGACCAGCTGAACCAGTTGAAGGATTTTCCCAGTTGTCCTCAACGAAACGGATATCGTGTTCCAAAGGATTGATACCCAATTTTTCCAAAGACTCAAGGTAAAGTTCTTGGATGTTTGATGGAGAAGGCTTCATAACTACTTGGAATTGGTGGTGTTGGTAAAGACGGTTAGGGTTTTCTCCGTAACGACCGTCAGCAGGACGACGTGATGGCTCCACATAAGCCGCATTCCATGGCTCAGGCCCAATAGCACGAAGGAAAGTGTAAGGACTCATCGTCCCCGCACCTTTTTCATTATCATAAGCCTGCATAAGCATACAACCTTGGTCATTCCAAAATTGTTGCAAAGTAAGGATGATTTCCTGGAAAGTCAATTTTTTAGACATTATTTACTCCTTTTTTTATAAATTACTTGCGACACGAGTCTGCCTCGTCGATCATACGAGGCAAGACGAGTTAGTACTGCGTCTAGCTCACTGAGCGTGGGGCAGCCCGACTGTAAGGAGGTCTCTGCTACTGACGCAGTGAAATGTTAATTTCTTAGACATTGAATACTCCTTTAGTTTATATTATCTTTTTAAATTTATTTATCAAGCAACCAAGAAAAAGCTGGGTCCTGAAAAATATGACGTTTAGGAACAGTTTGTAAATTCTGATTGCATTCATCTACTGTACCCAATTTCAAAGCACAAACTTCTGGTACATCTTCTTGAATAGTGAAAATTTGACTATGACAGTTCTGACAGTAATAGCGTTGTTTCCCTGGAGATGAACTATAAGTAACCAAATTCTCTTCTCCATACAATATCAGATTTTTACTGCTAACTTTGGCATTAACTGTATAGGCAGACGCAGTTGCTTTCCGACAGAATGAGCAATGACAAAAAACTAATTCCGACAATTCCTCATCTAAAGTGTAGGTGACTGCTTTACATAAACAAGATCCTTTAAGCATTATGCTCCTTTCTACTTAGGTATTAGACGAAATTCAAAAAGAACCGAATTTCAACACCCAAGCCTTGCGACTAGGGGCGTCAGAAACGCGGTTCCACCCTAATTTATTACTTCATTGTTTTTAAAAATACGACAGAAAGCGCCAGTTTCTTACCTTGTTCTACTTGGCTCCCACTGTCCCAAACTCGCTTAAAGAACGCCATAAGACTTTCTTTCCTATTGAATATTATATCAGAAAGGGATAAAATTTACAATTCTTTTTCTTACTTTTTAAAAATCCATCTCATCCACACGAGGTGCGCCAGAAATCACTGAGATAGTCTTTAGGACCTCTCGCTCTTCTTTGCTAAGTTCAATCCCAAAACAGTCAAGATTGCTCTGGATGCGAGAAGCTGTTACTGACTTAGGTAACGGTAAAAACTCTTCTGCCAAGCTCCAAGCCAAGGCGATTTGGGCAACTGATTTTCCATGCTTATCAGCAATTTCTTGGACTTCTTTCTGTTCAAACAGCTCTCCTTGCCCAAATGGTCCCCAAGCCTCTAAGAGAATTCCTTTCTCTCTACAGTAGGCAACTACTTCCTCTTGATAAACCCCTGGCGCTAAGCGCACCTGGTTAACCGCTGGAATGACTCTTGCTGTCTCAAGCAAAGCATCCAGATGATGAGGGAGAAAATTACTAACTCCGACAGCACGGATTTTGCCCTCTTGGTAAAGGTCCTCCATCGCTCTCCATACTTCATCATTACGGATTTTCCATTCGTCATTTTCTCTTAGTGGTTTTGGATTTGGCCAATGGATAAGGTACAAATCTAGATAATCCAATCCCAGTTTTTCCATTGATTCTTCAAATGCTTGGCAAGCTTCATCATAGCTGTGATTGGTGTTCCAAAGTTTGGTTGTTACAAAGATTTCTTGACGTGAAATACCGCTATCTCGTATAGCACGGCCAACGCTCTCCTCATTTTGATAGATAGCCGCAGTATCGATATGACGATAACCAGCCTTTAAAGCTTCTAAAACGGCTTGGTAGGCCACCTCTCCATTTTCAGCTTTCCATGTTCCAAATCCTAGAACAGGAATTGAAACTCCATTATTTAGCGTATATGATTTCATATTTTTTCCTTTCTATGTGAAGAAAATCTAAAGGAACAAAGTTCTGATTATCAGCATACTTGCTCCTTTAGATTTTAACAATTATTGATCACGATCGTAATACATTTCGTGAGCTTTCAAGCGAGAATTAAGCATTTCCGGAACAGTCACAAATGTATAACCTTGCTCTTTCAGATATTCTATAATCTTTGGAAGAGCATTAACTGTAGCGCCATGAATATCATGCATAAGAACAATCGATCCATTACGAACTTGATGCTGAATCTCTGTTAAAATAGCAGTTTCATTCTTACTCTTCCAGTCCAAACTATCTACATTCCACATGATAAAACTCAAATCCAGACTATTACGAATATCATCTGTAATCGCTCCGTAAGGGGGGCGCATAAGTTTAGAACTTGAACCTAAAACCTTGGTCAAGGCATCTTCCGTATCCGTGATTTGTTTTTTAGCATCTTCAAGAGTCAACTTTGAAAGAACGGGATGATCCCAGCTATGATTTCCCACAACATGTCCTTCTGATTTCATTCGTTTCAGAAGATCTTCATTGCCAGCAATGTTTTTACCAAGTACAAAGAAGGTCGCCTTTACATTGTACTTAGCTAATGTATCCAAAGCTTGTGTAGTTGTAGATGAATTTGGACCATCATCAAAAGTCAAGGCTACAACTTTTTTATTTTTCTGAGCAAAGTAAGCCTGGTAAAGTTCAGCATCTTTCTCAAGCAGATAGGATGACTCAATAACGTCAAAGAAACTGGATATTGGTAAAGCAATTTCCTCCAGAGTCTCCACTTGGTCAGCAGGATAAAGGAGGATTTGACTATCTTTATAGTCAAAGCTCCAAGATGCCAATTCTTGGTCTGTGAAGGTTTTTAGCACCTGATCAATTTTTGTCTGGTCAAGTTTCTTATCTTCTAGGGTTGATTTGATTTGGCTCAGTAAGAGTTCCTTAGCCTTGCTTGCATCTTTGAAGAGTTTGCTGAGGTCAAAGTCTTTCCCATCTTCAGTCAAGAAAATTTTCCCTAAAGAAGTCTTTTCCTTTTCTTCAACCTTTGCTGCAGACAAATCATAAACTTGCTTACTGATATTACGAGTAAGAACTCCCTTTAAAACAGGATCCAATTGCTCGGTATAATAAAAGACCAAATCTTCTTTATCTTCCAGCTTTTCTTTGATATCCTGGTTGATCTTTTCTCTAACAGACGCAATGACTTCCTCTCCTTGAAGAGGGTAGTAGACAATCACTTCGGCTTGATCTTTTCGGAAATGGTCTTTCTGACTACCTGCTTTGAATTGTTGATCTTTTTCACTTTTTAGCGCTTCAATTTTTTGTTCATAGGATTGCTTTTGTAGCAGCTTATAACCAATAGTACCACCTAGGCAGATCATAGCAAGACCTAAGATTCCAACAAGGGAAAGCAATCTACTTCTCTTTTTATCGTGGGAAACACGCTTCTCTCTATTTTTCTTCATACCTCCATCATATCAAATCAGAACTATAATTTCAATGATAAATCGATATTCTTCTATTTTTGAAAGAAATAATAAAAAGCCTAGATGATCTAAGCTTTTCGGGTATTAGAAGCGAATCGCTTCACGTGTTTTTTCATAAGAAGAAACAAAGCGATTTGTGACTCCTGGTTCTGCAACTTCCAAGGCCTGAGAAATCTTCTCAAATGATGCCTTGTAGTCAAATTCTTTTTCAAAAATTTCAAGCGCTTCATTGAAAGCTTGCTGGATACGCTCATCAAATGAACGGTAACGATTTGAATACTGCAAGAGTTGCTCCGTCAAGGTCGCATATTGAACAATATTGTAGGTTTCTGTTTCAAGAGCCTCCATGTCATGGGTCGCAATTTCAAGAATTCGTTTAACGGATTCAATATTAACTTGTGCTTGCTCTAACTCTGCCATCAAATCCTCTGTATTGTGGCTTGCAGTGAAGAAAAGTTTCAAGAAACTTTGAGGAATACCCGGCAAGTTTCTCTTTTCCATATACCGTTTAATGGTATGCAAACGATTCACATAAACATTGGCTTTCTGACGAGCATTGATGTCGTCTTTTTCGATTTGAGCCAGGCGTTCACTAACAGAAACTTGTTCGTCTTCAATGTCTTTTAGATTACTTTGAAGTGAATTAAACTGCTCCTCTAAAATAGAGTAAGCTTGAGTTGGCTCACCCTGATCTTCAGTTGCCTCTGTGATCGCTGTATCAAGCCCTGACAATTCAGCTTGAAGACGGCGGACATGGTTCCCATCACTTTCTGGGAGAAGATAGGTTTTATTCAAGCGTTCAAGGTCTTGAACTAAAACCTGATTATTTTCTTTCAAGTGATTGAGGTAGGTTGGAAGCGTTGAAAGGAGACTTTCAACAACTTTTTGGGCAGCAATTTCGCGAGTAAAGATATCGTAGAGCGCATTAATCTCTTCTTGGATTTGTGTATTTTCATACTCTGCATTATCCAATTCCAACTGGCGGATGTTTTCTTGATTATTTTTCAAGGATTCATGTAAAAGTTGGAAGCGTGACTCGATGTCCGTTTCAGTGAAGTGATAATTAGCATCCAAGAGTTTACGGTAGCCTTCCTCCAAATCTTCCAATTGTTCTGGAAGTTCTGTTGACAAAGTCTTCACGAGAGATGGAACACGATCAACGATATGTGTCAAAGCGAGAATATGATTTTCAGTTGAATCAAGAATTGCTGCAGCTTCAACTGGGTCACCTGAAGAGTTCAAGGTTACAAATTGAGAGAACTCTGACTGGATATTTTCCAATTGTTTCTCAATTTCAGGAAGGGCTTTACCATACTGTTCTGAATTTTCTGCTACGGTATGTTGCAGATTTTCAAATAAGTCCAAAGCATGCAGAACACGTCCGCTATTCTTAGACTCTTGTTTTTCAAGCTCTGAAAGCGCATTACGAATCGCCGCAATGTCTTCTTCAATTAAATCAATTTGACTTTCGATTTGATCGATTTGGTGAGTCGCTTTGAAAAAGCGAAAAGAATTATTATAGCCTTCAGCCTCAAACAGGTTATTTTCAATATCAGCAAATGAGTTAAGGGATAAATCAACCCATTTTTGGTTCCATTCACGGAAGGTCACCTGACTTTGACCAATCAAATGCATGTTTTTAACCGCTTCAACCTCATCATTTACAGGAAGGTTGTAGAGTTCTTCTTTTCTTTCCTCGAGGGCCGTCAATCTACTTACATTACGCTTACGTAGGAAGATTGCCGCTACATAAGCTAGAATCAAAATGACTGCAATCGCAACCATTAGATAAATTAGTTGTCCATTAGACATATCAAACTCCTTTTATACTAGAAACAATCGTATTGATTATATCATATTTTTTAGGTCATGGGAACTATTTCCCACATTTTTTAGACGTCAAGGGTACTGTAAACGGCATTTTCTTCGATAAATTCACGGCGAGGTTCAACTCGGTCCCCCATCAACATATCAAAGATCTTATCTGCTTCGGCAGCATCATCTACCGAAACACGCGCCATCAAGCGATGTTCTGGATCCATGGTTGTTTCCCACAATTGGTGGTCATCCATTTCTCCCAAACCTTTATAACGTTGGATGGTTGGTTTTGAACGCCCTTCACTGTGACGTGCTAAGGCTTCTTGGAGTTTAATTTCTTGATCTGCACCAGGCTGGATGTATTCTTTTATTTCGCTTCCAACTTTAACCCCGTAGATTGGTGGTTGAGCAATGTAGACATATCCAGCTTCTAGAATTGGTTTCATGTAGCGGTAAATCAGGGTCAAAAGGAGGGTTCGAATATGAGCACCATCAACATCGGCATCGGTCATCAAAACAAGTTTTTGGTAACGAGCCTTAGTGACATCGAATTCTGCACCAAATCCTGTTCCCATAGCCGTGAAAAGACTTCGAATTTCTTCGTTGGCCAGAATTTTATCCATGCTAGCTTTTTCAACGTTCAAAATCTTACCGCGAATTGGAAGAATTGCCTGAAATTCACGGTTACGACCAGATTTGGCTGAGCCACCAGCTGAGTCTCCTTCGACGATGAAGAGTTCTGTTTCCGCAGGGTTATTTGAAGAACAATCCGCTAGTTTTCCTGGCAGATTGGAAATTTCCAAGCCGGATTTCTTACGAGTGACTTCACGCGCACGCTTGGCAGCCACACGAGCCTTGGCAGCCAAAATCCCTTTTTCCACGATGCGCTTGGCAATCTGTGGATTTTCCATGAGAAAATCAGAGAAGGCATCGCTGAAGAGGCGATTGGTGATCTTAACCACTTCACTATTGCCCAGCTTGGTCTTGGTTTGTCCTTCAAACTGTGGATTTGGATGTTTGACAGAGATAACTGCAGTCAAACCTTCACGGACATCTTCCCCTGTTAGGTTATCTTCATTGTCTTTTAGCAATTTATTTTTGCGGGCATAATCATTGATAACACGCGTCAGTGCTGTACGAAAACCTTGCTCATGCGTTCCACCTTCATGGGTGTGAATATTATTGGCGAAACTCATGACATTTTCGTGGTAACCGGTTGTGTACTGCATGGCTACTTCAACAGTAATGTCTTCCATTTCACCATCTGTATAGATTGGTTTTTCAAAGATCACATCTTTATTCTCGTTGATATATTCAACGTAGCTAGCAATTCCACCTTCATAGTGATAATGCTTGGTTTGTTCGAGACCTTCACGCTTATCTGTGATGGAGATTCGAAGACCTCGGTTCAAAAAGGCTAGTTCTTGAATACGTTTATTCAATTTGTCAAAATCAAAGGTCGTTGTTTCTGTAAAAATCTCTGGATCTGGTGTGAAGTGAACTGTTGTTCCAGTTTTATCCGTATCTCCAACCACCTCAAGGTCAGCAACAACATGACCACGACGGTATTCTTGGTAATGAATCTTACCGTTTTTGTGAACATGAACATCTAGTTGCGTTGAGAGGGCATTTACTACGGAAGAGCCTACTCCATGGAGACCACCTGAAACCTTGTATCCGCCACCGCCGAATTTTCCTCCAGCGTGAAGGACTGTAAAGACGGTCTCAACAGCGGGACGTCCTGTCTTTTCCTGAATGTCAACAGGAATTCCACGGCCGTCGTCCACAACGGTGATGGAATTATCTGGCTCAATAAAGACTTGGATGTGACTTGCAAATCCAGCTAGGGCTTCGTCAATTGAGTTATCAACAATTTCCCAGACTAGGTGGTGAAGACCTTCTTTTGAAGTCGATCCAATATACATACCTGGACGCATACGAACGGCTTCCAGCCCCTCCAAAACTTGAATTTGACTGGCATCATAATCCTGTGCCTGTTGATTTTTGATTTCTTCTGTCATTTTTTCCCTTTTCTTACATGTCTATTGCTTGTCTCAATGTCGCAACGTTTTTAAAAAGATAGGCATCTAAGCCAGCAGCTTCACCTGCTTCTATATCAATATTTCTGTCACCAATGACCAAACCGGATGTAATATGATATTTATCACGTAAATAAATCATGGACTCAGGATCTGGTTTCCGTTTAAATCCAGAACTGGCAGTCACCACCTCGGTGAAGTAGTTGGCTATCTGGGTCTTGGCAAGAAGTTCTAGCACTTGGTCATTTCGATGAGAGACTAAGAAATGGCGTCCTCCTTTGTCCGAAATGTCTTTGAGTAATTCTGGAACTCCCTCAAACAAAACTGGATGTTCTAGCTCACGCGCTTCATTTTCTTTATAGTTCTCTAAAAAATCCTCGATATCTGGTGCAAACTTCTCGATGGCAAAAGCTGTCGAAACTTTCAAGGCTTCGTAAACACGGTCGTGTTCTTGCTCAATACCATATTGGGCCAAGGTTTCTACAAAGGCTGCTGTAGAAGTCTCATAATTATCCAATAGGGTACCACCTAAATCCCATATATAGTCGTGATATTTCATACCCTTCATTATACCATTTTTTTATGAAAAAAGCGATGATTTCCTAGATTTTTCCAAGCAAAAACGAGAGTTTAACCCTCGTTTTACTGTTGATTCTCAAAGACATCCCGATAGAGCATGCCGACTCGTAAACTTTCAGCATCTCCTCCCAACTGCTCTACCAACTCATAAGCAAAGGCAAGGGCAGTTGACGGTCCTCGGCTAGTTGTTAGATTGCCATCCACAACCACTGTTTCCTTTCGGTAAATTCCATCACTGATGTTCTCCTGAACACCGTCATAACAGGTGAAGCGCTTGTCTTTCAGGACACCTGCTTGATGGAGGGCGATTGGAGCTGCACAGATGGCAGCAATTTTCTTTCCTGCTTGGTCAAAGGCTTTAATCTCAGAAATGAGGGCTGGATTATCCCGTAGGTGAGCTGAGCCTGGCATGCCACCTGGAAGAACTACCAAGTCATAGTCGGACAAATCGCCATCAAAAACACGATCAGCTTTTACCTGAATGCCATGTGATCCTGTCACCTGCTCTTCAAATCCTACCATATCACAGGAAATGTTTGCTCGACGCAAGACATCGACTACTGTCAAGGCTTCGATTTCTTCAAAGCCTTTTGCTAAGATAACTGCTACTTTTGCCATAGTGGCCTCCTTATTTGATTTGTTTTAGAACGACTTTTTTTCGTTTGAATGGAACTTTTCCACTTTTCTCCTCCGCTAGGTTGGTCTGGTAACTCATAGACAAGAGGAGACCGACACCGATGAGGTTACTAATAATAGCGGAGCCCCCTTGAGAAATGAAAGGCAGAGGAATCCCTGTCAAAGGAAGTAAGCCTGTCACGGCACCGATATTTTCAAAGATATGGAAGAGCAACATCATGATAAAACCAGTCGAAATATAGGTGTAGAACTGGTTATTTGACCTGAGCGTAATCTTCAACATACGATAGATAAGAAGCAAATACAAAGCAATGACAAAGACTGAACCAATGAAGCCAAAGTCTTCAGCAATTACGGTGAAAATCATATCACTCTCACGTACTGGAATGAGGAGATTGGACACATTGAAACCTTGCCCAAACAAACCACCACTTCCAATAGCAATTTGCCCCTGCGCCTGTTGATAAGTCGTTGTTTGCGCGAAGTCAAAGGGATTGAGCCAAGCCAAAATACGGTTAATCTGGTATGTTGGCATCCCAATCTGATGCAAGAAGGCACGTCCATCCTTACTTATAAAGATGGCCATGAAGCCTGCAACTGCAGTCACTCCTGTCGCAAAAACAGGAATGATAATCTTCCACGAAACACCTGAAAGGAGGACCATGCCTGCAAAAATAGCTACGAAGACCAAGGCAGTCCCCAAGTCACTTTGTAGGGCTAGAAGGATCAAGACTGGGATGGTAAAGACAATCATCCAACCAATCAATAGGAAATCCAAGGGAATAGTCCGTCGCCATTCCTTGTGTTTTTGAGTGAATTGTACAATGACTCGAGCCAATATCAAGATGTAGGAAATCTTCATGAACTCAGATGGTTGAAAGAGCGTGGTTCCCCCGATAGACACCCAGTTTTTAGCACCCGTAGAAGCTACTAAACTCGGATTGTAAAAAACAAGGGGGAGAACCATCAAGGCCAAACCTAAGCCATAAAGATAGGGAGTCACCTTCCATAAAAACTCGGTATTGAAGAACATGACGACAAACCCAATGACAAGCCCTAAAGCAATCCAGGCGATTTGCTGACCTAGAATTGGAAGTACATTATTTGGATAGTCATGACTAACTGCTATATAGATAGCCACTACTCCAATCACCAGTAAACAAAACACTGGTAGAAGAAGACTATAGTCGACTCGAGAGTCGAAGGAACGTTTCATATTTTTTACCTTTTCTCTTTCTTGGATTTTTCTTTCATTCTATTGCGACGGGATTGGAGAAAATCAGCTACAGCAGGCTCTAGCTGATCTCTAGCAAGGACTCGAACAGTTCTTTCTTTTGACAAGGTTTGGGCGATTTGTTTGCCATAGCGCTTGCTGACAACACGGCTGTCTAAAAGCACAGCAACCGAACCTTGGTCAGGTCGTCTAACAGTACGTCCCAAGGCTTGTTTTAACCGAATGATAGCCATCGGTAACTGATAATCATAGAAGGGATTTTTTCCTTCTCGACGTAGTTCTTGGTTTAATTTTTTGGTTAACGGTTCTTGGGGATTTTGGAAAGGCAATCTCGGAATCACTTGGATCACGCAAGGATGGGTTGAAAAATCAACTCCTTCCCAGAAACTGCCTGTTCCAAGCAAGATCTGGCGTTCACCTTTTTCAAAACGTTTTTTCAGTTGGCTTGGTTCCCCATTTTTGTACTGAGCCAGATGCGGTTGGTCGAGCAAATCCGAAACTGCCAGCAACATCTCTTTTGAAGTAAACAAAACCAATAAGGCTTCTTGAAAGGCTTGTAACCTTCGGATAACAGAAGCCACTTCACTAGCATAGTCAAAAGGTGAAACTTCCGTCACAAGAGGAAAGTCATTGACTAGAAAGACTTCTTGTTGGGCCTGCTTTGCTAAATCAAGCTTAACAAGCGGAGCATCTGGAAATCCCAATAAATCTGCTAGGGAAACCCGATTGCTGATTTCAAGAGTGGCCGATACTCCTAGGAGTCTGCAATCTTCTGGCAATAGGTCTGCTAGTACAAAGCGGCCTTTTTTGCTTGAACAAATCAAGACATCCTTGCTAGACTTCTCAGTTGCAGCAAGCCAAAATTCACGGTCCGAGGTGAAAAAGTTTGCAATCTCTCTATACTCTGGGAGAGCTAGCTCCGAAAAATGCTGGCGCAACTGTTCGAGAGAATCCAACCACTTTCCATTCTTCAGACCTGACTGATAGTGCTCCATCAGGTAACGATATTCAAAGCCGATACTCTCAAGCAAGCGTTTCTGAACCAAATCTTCCTCTGTCTCCAAGGACTTTTCAATTTGGGTTACAAGTTCCTCAAGGCGATAAGCCTGCTGAGCCAGATTTTCGAGAGCTAGCAGTATTTTTTGAGCTTCATCCAATATCACCAAACGGTTGTCGACAAACTCCGGATTGTCTTCCAAACGAGTGACCAGATAGGCATGATTGGTTAAGAGAACGCGACTGGTCTTGGCCTTGTCCTGCCCTCGTTTCCAAAAATCCTCTGTAGCAAATAAACTTTTCTTTGAAAGCTTGCCATCGTGGACTAGTTCTGGCAGAAAATGCTGGTAGCGATAAAGTTGCCCGATTTCGTCCAAGTCACCTGTCTCTGTCTCTGTTAGCCAGATGAGCAGTTGCATTTTAAAGCGTGTGAAAAGGCGATTGGACTCAGATCGATGGAGAACTCTGTGAAAGGCGTCCAGTTTTAAATAATTTTGAGGACCCTTGAGACTATGAATCTCCAGATGGAAAACCTCTTTTAATCGCTGACCTTCTTCTTGCATGATTTGATTTTGAAGAATTTTGGTCGGAACACTCACTAGAATCCCTGCTTGACTCTCCAAGTTCAAAGCTGGGAGGAGATAACCATAAGTCTTGCCCAGTCCCGTTTGAGCTTGGATAAAGGAAGTCTGGTGCTCTTCCAATAATTGCTCAATCTTCTCCGCAAAATCCAGCTGTTGCGGACGGTCCTCCAAGCCCAATAAGGAAATGTTTTTAGCAAAATCTTTGGATAATTTGCGTGGGACTAAGGCTTGACTTTCCTTTCTCAGGAAAAGCCCATGTAGTTCTATCAATTCCGGAGAGGACAGGAGAGATTGTTGCTGATAGACCTCCTCAATCACCAGGTAGCTTTCGTAGAGAAGGTTATCTGCAAGATCTAACAAGCTTTCTAAGAGACCTTTAGGTAGCTCAAAGAGTTTTTGACGCATGTAAAGCAAGAGTTCAGCTGTTGCCTGAGCATCTGACAGGGCGGTATGGGCATGTTCCAGTTCAATCCCCAACTCTTGACAAAGGATACCTAGATTGTACTTTTCAAACTGAGGATATAGAACTTGGGCTAGCTCAACAGTATCCACACGAGGTGTACGCAATTCATAGCCTTCAAAAAAGAGAAATTCCGCAAGGAGGTTGGCGTCGAATTGTACATTGTGCGCAACAAAAACACCGTCCTTAACCAATTCAAAAATTTTTCCAGCCACCTGAGAAAACTCTGGCGCCGCAGCCAAACGCTGATCGGTCAGACCTGTTAATTCTTTGATATGAGAATCCAAGGGTTCGTGGGGATTGACATCAGTCGCATACTGATCGACAATTTCACCATTCTCAATCACCACAATGCCTACTTGAATAATTTTTGCCTTGCTTCCGGTGCTTGTCGCCTCTAAATCAACGACCACATACCGATCATTTCTCGCATTCATCATTAAAAATTATATCAAAAAAAGCATGATTTGACACCCCTCAACTTTGATAACAATCTCGCTTCACTTGTGAGTTTAATTAAAAATCAAGACCTTGAAAGCGAGAATTTCTCGTAAGTTCAGCAGTTGATTGCTGGTTCTGAGATATTTGAAAATCTTACCAGAAAAACAAATCAGCTGTGAAAACATAAAAAGGCAATTAAGATTTCAGTTGCCTTTTTGAGGTATTTTTTTCATTGTTTTCGGAATTTCACAGCTAATCTGACTTGGTAAAACCACATAATGTTCTTGAGCTAGTTCTTGCGCAATAGCTGAATGAAGGTGGGTTGCTACCACCACTCTCTCATAGAGACTGGCTTGGTGAAACTGGCCTGCAAAACCAGCAATCATCCCAGCCAAAGTATCTCCCATCCCACCAGTTGCTTGATAGGGGCCTCCAACCTGTAACTGGTAACAATCAGACTGACCCGCTTGCCAGATACGTGTTGCTGGACCTTTCTCGACAAGAATCATTCCTTGAGGAAAAGATGCAAGAGCTCTAGCAGTCATCTCTGTATTTTGATGTTCAAGAGCTGTGCCAGATAGTCTTTCCCATTCCTTTTGGTGGGGAGTTAGGATGACCTGACTAGAAGGAAATGGTAACTGTCCTTTTGCTAAGATGCCCAAAGCACCGCCATCTGCAATCAAAATCTGGTCTCTTCTAAGGCTGTCAAAGACTCGATTTACAAGTTCTTCTCCAAATGCATCCTCTCGTAAACCCGGACCCAGCAAGACAACTTCTGCCTTCTCTATCTGTTCCTTTAGTGATGCTTTATCCTTTATAGAAAAAGCCATAGCTTCAGGTAAATGGCTGTGCAGAGCTGGGATATTCTCCTTATCCGTGCCAACAGTCACCAAACCAGCCCCACTCTTAACAGCTGCAATGGCTGACATGATGATAGCTCCCCCATAAGGATAGGTTCCTCCCAGCAAGAGCAGACGCCCGTAATCTCCCTTATGACTGTGACGTGGCCGTTCTATAATGACTTTTTCTAATAAAGCTTGATCAATCACTTTCATCGTTTTTTCCTCAACTATCCTTTATCTGATTGTTTTAAAACAACTTGATAGACTTTCTTAGTCCACTCTTCTAAGTCTTCTCCATCATAGTCAAGATAATGCACTCTATCTTGTATTTTAGTTGGAATAATATTTTCAAATTGGCTCTTATTATGAGTTGGAATAATACAAATATACAACTCACTAAATAAATTCAATATGTCCTTAATTTTTGCAACATGGTAGCCATCAAAAATATAACCAGGAACTTTAATCAAATCTGTATAGATAAAATGAAAACTCACTCCAGGAATAAACTTTTCTTGTAATTCTTTATCTGAAGGAGCTCGACCTAATAAACGCTCCATCGCTAATCGATAACCAGAACTTGTATTTGACCACCCTAACATGACATAGTCAAAATAATCTATCGGATCCGATGCAGCATTTCTACTATCCAAAACCAACTCTTCAGCATCTCGCCCAAAGGCGTTCACAGCAGATAAGAGCTGACCTGTTTTAAAGATAGAAATCGCTGCATCTATAGTCGTAGTATGACTACAGTAGTCCGAAGTCACTAACCTCTTATGTAGATCATAAGTCAAGGCTACTCTTTTATCTGTAGGGGTAAATGGTGGCAGAAAGGGATGCTGACAGATGTAATCTAAAATTTCTTCTTTTAAACAAGAATCAGCACACTCAATACTTGTTTGACGTTTATGAAGTTTTTCGTAAGCTATAAATTTAGCAATTTTTTCTAATTCCCACTCTTGAATATTTGGATAATCAATTAGTGCTAAGTAGTATATTCCATCCCATTGTAAACTATATTCCCCATTATAAATTTTTAAAATCATCTAATCACCTCACTCCATTATACAACAAAAAGGTACACACCTTGCAATTTGGATTACTATTTTTCTGTCTAACTTTTGGGGTACAATTCACCTCTCTTGCTTACACCTATATAAAACTGGAGAAGACCATGATTGTCTTCTCCAGTTTTTAGATGCCATCAACTTACAATAGTTGAAAAAGAAACCAATTTTTAATCATCGACTAATATCTACAAATAGGATGTCATTAGACGCTGAGACTAATCTTCTTTGAGTTTTGCAGTTAATAAAGCTGCTGACAAGGCCAAGGTAACACCTGCCAAGAAAACAGCTGTTTCTGACTGTTTTTCACCAGTTTCTGGCAATCTCTTGTCTTCCTTGGCAACTTGAACTGGTGTTTCTGGAGTCTGAGCTTTTTCTAACGAACTTAGTTTAAACTCTGGTTTTTCTACTGTCGGTGCTGGTTGATTACCTACTGTAGCTAGAATACCACGGTACTCTGGAAGTTTATGTTCTAGAGCCATTACAGCATTAACGCCACCCTTAAATTCAGGTTTCTCAACACTTGGTACTGCTTGATCTCCTACTGTGGCTAGAATTCCTGTGTATTCTGGAACTTCATTTACTGCTGCTTCTACAAGGTTAGCACCGCCTTTGAATTCTGGAACATCGTTCACTGCTGCTTCTACAAAGTTAGCACCGCCTTTGAATTCTGGAACATCGTTCACTGTTGCTTCTACAAAGTTAGCACCTCCTTTGAATTCTGGAACTTCATTGACTGGAGCAGGCTCCTCGCCTTTACTACTTGAAATAGATGCTTTCACTCCTACTTCAACAATGCGATCCTGAGCCTTTCTTTCTTCAGAATGAACAAGACTTCTAGTAGTACCCAAAACTTGAATATAGTCAACTTTTTCTCCATCTTGTCCTTCAGAAACGATACGACGTTGACCTTGAGCAAGTTCAGGGTTTTCACGAATAACTTCTTTAAACGGAAGCGGAGTCTTTTCAATTTCCAAACTTGGAGTTTCTACTACTAAGTTCTTAACGCCTTCTGTTGGTGTTGTTTGGAAGGTAGACTTAAAGTGTAAACGATATTCTTTCACCAGATTTCCATCTTTGGAAACAAGACGAACCAGTGTTGGAAGATTGGCATTTCCAGAATCCACAACTGTAACTACTCCATGTCCACTAGTTGTTGCAGTGACTTTTGGTTTTGAACCCATTGTTGTTAGAGTGTAATCTGTCACATTTGGATCAAAGTTTTCCAATGCTTTTCCGTCGATCGAAATAGTCGCTGATGGTGTTTCCACTTCTGCTCCCTTGCCTGCAGAGTAGGCTGTAAATTCTACAAGTGCAAGACCATTGGTAGTAGCCTTACGAGTCATGCGAGCACGAATTGCTGTCGTTTGAACCGGATCAAAATTAAACTCGATTGGTTTACCAGCTACTAATTCTCCAGAAGCTTTGTAAGGAATAGGTGCCCAATTTTCTGCCTTGTTGAATGGATGGTCAGCATTTTCTTCATAACGAGAAATCGTACTTGGTTCTGTAAAGGCAGGGCCAATATATCTTTCTAGAACCATTTTCTCTGGGGCATCTGTTCCACTATCTTTAAAGAACTGAATAGCTACTTTTCCAATAGATTGGGTGGCAATTTTACCGTCCTTCTTAAAGAGTAGTCCGACAGAAGTTTCTTCATTTTTCGGAGTACGAGACCAGTTTGTCCAACGTCCATCTTCATTGTATTTTCCATCATTGATATAGAAAATTCGATCATGTGAAGCTGCTTGTGTATCGTTCGTTGTCGAAGCAAAGGCTTTAGAATCCGTTTCATTGTTGCTTGGATTTTCTGAAATGACTTGATTTCCTTTAGAAACAACTGTCACCTGCATTTTAGTCGTTAGATTTGTACCAATGACATGACCGGTAATTTCAAATGTTCCCTCATGCTCTGTTGCATGTTCAGGAATAGCATCCCATTTCACTGCCAGTTTATCTGTAGTCCAAGTAGTTGAAGTTGGGTAATAAACAGTGACTTCTGAAGGAAGTTGAAGAGCATCTCCAACATTCAAGATTTTAGCACTATTTTCTGCAGCAAGAGGTTGACTAGTTTCTCTCTCATCATTGCGGAAGATTCTATATTCTTTCAATACCGTACCATCTTCTGCTTTTAAGATGAGACGTGTTGCACCTTTTGGACTGGTTGCAGGAACAACTGTTACCAAACCATTATTGCTAGCTGTTGCAGTGATTTCTTTGCTAGATTGAGGAATATAGTAATCGGTCTTAGATGGATTAAAGTGTTCAAGATCCTTGCCATCTACCTTGATAGAAATCTCTGAACTTGTAGAGCTTACTACCTTGTTTCCAAGGACAGTTAGCTCTGTCAGACCAACACCTGAAGTTCCATCAGCCTTCTTCATACGAATACGAACAGCATAGGTTTCTACCTTGTCAAATGTGAAGTGATTTGTTTGAGTTGCAGATAGCTGACTTGGAGCATGTAAGTTTTCAACTGCTTTCCAATTGTCTGGATTATTAAATGGATGATTGCTAGCTCGTTGCGCATGACTGACATCACTTGGTAAATCAGGAATTTCTTTACCTACATAATATTCAACTACATATTCTTTTGGAAGACCAATTGCTCCATCAGTATAGAAATCAACCGACAAATTGTTGACAAAACGTTTCGTCAAGTCTCCTGAATTACCAAATAAGATAGAAGCCCAGTCATTATCAGTATTTGTTCTCCAAGTCGTCCATCTATTTTTAGCATCTGATGGCGTTCTTGATACAGTCAAGTCGTTCAAGGTATTGGCTGAATCATCTCCACCTGTATTGGATACAATGGCAGCTGGTAATTGTGAACCTGTCCATTGTTTAGAGATATTATTTCCAGCAACCACTTGACTAGACACTCGAACATGAGCTTTAGTTGTCAGATTGCTACCTACTAAACGACCATTGATTTCATAGACCCCTTCAGTTTGACTAAAGTTAGCTGGAACCTGATCCCAAACAACATCTTTGTAGATAGTTGTTCCGTTAGAATGGTAAGCCCGGACATTGGCTGGCAATTGAACCGTCTCACCCTTAGGTACTGTGAGGCTGATTTCCTCTGCAACTTGCAATCCTTCAACCGTTACAGTCGCTTGTGCTTCGATATCTGTACCTTCCACATGTCCTTTAAGCGTAAAGCTATGATAGTGCCCCAACTCTTTTTCATCTACCTTATCCCAAGTTACAGATACTTTGCGTGGTAAGCCCTTATCAAATTCTGCTCCAACTTCTTTAGGTAGATTCGGTTGCTGATTGATGTCTGTAGAAACAGATACAGGATGCAGTTTCACAATCTTCTTGTTAACTTTATTTTCTTTAATCACTACTTCAGTAGTTACAGATTCTGTTTTCTCTGTTTGATTATCGATTCGAGGTGTCAAAGTCACTCTTCCCTTAGTATAGAGCAATAGATTCTGACCATTCACCTCAAGATGTCCCCCATCAGATGATTTAGCTTCTAAGTGAATATCTGAAGCCGAAAATTCTGTTTGTGAACCATCCTCATAACGACCAATGACGTGATAAGTTAATACTTGATCTTCAGTGGCAGTTTCTTTTCCTTCTACAACCACTTCCAAACGTTTCAAAGCAGGAGCTTCCTTCACAAACTGAATTAAGTAAGTTTGAACCAAATCACCCTTTTGGTCACTCAAGAAGAGAGAAGCCTGATAACCATTATCAGCAGAAGCTTGCTGAACAGTTACTTGATATCCGGTAGTCTGAGCTCCAACACTTGGAATTGTTCCAGTGTAAGGAAGAGATACACGGTAATAGGTCTTGCCAGACTCAAAATTCTCAAGAGCTTTATCCCCAACAGTAAGTCCTGTAATGCTACTTGTTGTTTCCTTACTACTTGCGATAAAGGTTGCAGTCACTTCACGGTCGTCATCTACCAATTTACCAGTAGCCTCCGTACGTCCACCTTCCTTGTTCAAAACAGCAGGGTCTTTCAAGGTCCAAGAAACAACATCAGTATCAATCAAGCTACCATCTGTCAGAACAGCAGTGACCGTTTTATCCAAATCAGCCGCATTCGTTCCAACTGGGACTGTAGCAACTTTTGGTAACCATCTATCTAAAGCAATCACTTTAACAAGTGCCTCAGCTGGGGTTTCCAAACCTTCCACTCGTCCAGAGACTTTCTTTTCACCTGCACTTGTAAGCAAGTCTGATGGCACGTCCCATGTTACAGTCTTTTCCTCAACACTACCATCGCTATAAATAGCTGTTACTGTTTGAGGCAATTCAGGATTTGTTGTCACGTCAGTTGTTGCTTTTACAGGAGCAAAGGCTACAAAGTGACGGTTTTCTTTCTTACCAGACACAGTTGCGACTGTTGCGCTATCAGAAGTTAAACCAGCAGAATCTGCATAAAGAGTAAATTTACCTTCTTTTTCTGTTGATTTTACAATGACAACCCCTTTACCATTGAAAGCACGTCTTTGCCATGTTCCATCTGCTTGAGCTTTGTAGCGTTCACGACTAGCTTGTTCTCCATTATCCACACCAACGATTTGTCCCTGACCATGAAGATTGAAATGAACAAGATTGTTAGCTGTTGGAACCACATTCCCATCACCATCAACAATTTCGTAATGGATGTAGGATAGGTCTTTTCCATCTGCAGTGATAACATGCTCTTCTTTAGTCAGACGAACTCTTGCTGGCTCCCCAGCAGTTGTCACACTATCACGCGCAATTTCATTCCCATTTTCATCTCGAGCAATCGCAGTCAGTGTACCTGGTTGGTATTTCACAAGCCACTCAAGATACAATTCACTTGGTTTAGCCCCCTCATGATATGGACGTCCATCTTCTGTCGTTTTCTTAGTAAATTCCTTTTTACCAAGTGACTCTCCATTTAAGAACAATTCGACGCTTGCAGCATTTGAGAAGGTACGAACCGGAACCTTTCCATCAACCAGCATCTTGCGTTCCTTAAGGGTCTCTTCAGTCCAGTTCCAATGTGGTAAAATGCGAACAGTTGGCTTTTCTTTAGCACTATACCATTCACTACGGTAAAGGTAGAAATCATTCTTTGGTAAACCAGCCGTATCGATGATACCAAAGTAAGAACTTTTTACAGGTGTATTATCTTGGTTATGCCATGGAGTTGGTTCACCGATATAGTCAATTCCTGTCCAGATAAATTGTCCAGCATAGCCAGCACGATCACGGTCAAAAGTCCATGATTCAGTAGCTGTTCTTCCCCATCCAACACGGTCATTACCATAGTCAGATTGTTCATAGTGACGATTTGGACGATTGTCATGTCCAAGGATTTGAGCAGGGTTATAATAAGAATCACGCGTTCTAGTAGCTGAAGAGGTTTCAGAACCATAAATGAGCCAGTCTGGATGAGCACTACGAACCGCATCATAAAAACGTTCACCATAGTTCATACCGACAGCATCCATGATTTCTGCGAGTTTCAAGAAATCACCTGTCGCTGCACGACTAAATTTATTTTCACCCATGGTGACATAACGTTCAGTATCAATCGCCTTGATAATAGCCTTCAGACGTTTAGCTGTCTCGATAGAACGAGGACTACCATTTGCCTCTTCCACCTCATTTCCAAGAGACCACATTACGATAGACGGATTGTTCTTATCACGTTCTACCATTGTTCTAAGATCAAAATCAGACCACTTCTCACCCTTCTTAGCTTCAGGATGAGTTGCATCTTGATCAAAGAACCGTCCATAGTCGTAAGTCTTCTTGCCACCATACCAAGTATCAAAAGCTTCCTCTTGAACCAAGAGACCTAAACTAGCTGCAGCATCAAGCAACTGAGGACTCGCTGGATTGTGGGTTGTTCGAATAGAGTTAACTCCCATATCTTTCAAGAGTTTTAATTTACGATAGGTAGCCTTATAATTCTCTTCTGCCCCCAAAGCTCCATTGTCATGGTGAATACTTACCCCGTGGAATTTCATACGTTCACCATTCAGAGAGAAACCTTCCTTCGCAGTCCAATTGAAATAACGGTAACCAAATGTATCTTCTGTTACATCAACTAGTTGACCTTCTTTATAAACCTTTGTTTTCAGCACATACAGTTGTGGATGATAACTTTTTGTCGTCCAAAGAGTTGGTTTATTAACTAGGATTGTTTGTCTGAAATCTGCAGTTTCATTTTCTGCTAAATTCTTCGTTTCAGAGCGGACTAATTCTGAAACAACCTTACCTTCCTTAGTAAAAATTTGTTGTTCCACAAAGACTTTAGTAGCCTTTTTATCCGTATTTTTAATCCTACTCTGAACCTGTGTTTCAACATTCCCTTCTTTTTGCTCAGCAAGTTTTGGTGTAGTGATATGATTACCATTTTCGGCAACATGAACTTTATCACGATAACTAAGGGTTACATCACGATAAATCCCACTTCCTGAATACCAGCGACTACTTGGTTGCTTATTGGTCACTTGAACAGTAATTGAATTTTCACTACCATCCTTGTTTAAAAATTCTGTGATATCATATGAAAAATGATTATAGCCGCTTGGATAATGTCCGACAAATTTACCATTTACATAGACTTTTGAATCCATGTAAACCCCATCAAAATTGATACGAACATCCTTATTCTTGTCAGCTTCATTTAATGTGAAAGTCTTACGATACCAAGCTGTTCCACCATTTAACTGGCCACCCTCATTACGCGCGGGAGATTTGTGATCAAAGTCAAAATAAATACTCCAATCATGAGGAAGATTCAATTTAGACCAATCATGAACATCCACATCTTTTTTTGAAAAATCTCCTTGGGCATTTAGTTTAAAATACCAATCTTTATTAAAATCTTGTTTTCGTTCCGATAATAGCTGTTTTTCCTTTTCAACTTCGGCTTTGTTTGACTCTCTAGACAGCACTTGCGATTTTTCAGAAGAAGATTTGATCTCTGTGTCTGCTTTCACTTGGTCCTTTTCAGAAGTTTTTTTAGAATTCTCTTTTACTTCTGTTCCAGCTTTTACTGCAGATTCAACAGGCTTTGGCTTTGCCTCTTCAGATTTCTGTTTGTCCTCAACCTTAGTTCCTTCTTCTACTTTATTTGGAGTTTCCACTTTAGGACTAGCCAATTCACGACTACCCTCATTAGCAGGTGTAGTAGGTTCTGTATCCTTAGCAACTTTATCTTCTGCAGATTCAGCTTTTGGTTTTACAAACTCACGCCCACCATTCTCATCAGCCTTTGCGATAGCAGCTGCCACATCATCGGGAAGCTTATCTAAAGGTTGAGCTTGATGAACAGTTGTTTCTTCTGTTTGAGCATTGGATGAAGCCAACTCCTCAGCTTGGACAGCAGAAATACCAAATATACTAGCCCCAATCATCACAGATGCCGCACCTATTGCAAATTTACGAATGCTATAATGACAACGTTTATCAAAAAGTCTTTTGTTCATTAAAATCCTCATTTCTTTTTCTTGATACAAAGTAAGCGTTTACTTTATTTTTAAAAATAACCTCCTTCTGAATACACAAACAAGTACCAAGTTTTATAATATATTTTATATATTAAATATATCAAAACACACCTTATATTGCAATTATTTTCCATCAATTTGACCTAATAAAATATTATACAAGAAAAGTTCATTTAAAAGGAATAGTTGCAATGAAAATAGCTTTCGGTTCTAGACTCTTTCTACTACAAATTGAATTCCATTAATATCTTTTTCAAACTTCAAATTTATAGTTTATAGACTGCATTACTCTACATAAAAAGAAGGCGAACCTCCTTCTACACTATTTTCCCTTAAATTCCGCAAAAGTCTGTAAGATTTTGGCTGCTACTGCTGGAGAAGGAGCTCCTTTTAGCTCTAACGTTTCATCTGCATATGGAGTAAGGCCAGCAAAGTCTCCTATCTGAACTGAATAAAGAGATGTCTTAAACAGTTCAATATCGTTTTGATCATTTCCAAAGGCGATGAAGTTTTCCCCACATAACGTTTCAACTGTTGTAGCCTTGTGAGTATCTAAGGGGTTGACATAAAGACACTTTTCATGCGCATGATAAGACAGATGAGCCTGCCCCAGTCTTTCTAACTGACCAAGCAGATCATCAAGCAAATCCTCATGGTCGCCCATATAAACGACTACCTTAATCGGAGTACCCAAGTCCTCGAGTTTCTGATGACGAGCTACCTTTAGGGGATCCACACTAGAGATAAATGGAATCTTCTCTACAATCTGACCACTAAAGTCAAAGCAATCATCTGCAAAGAAAGGGAGATTATAGGTCTGGCAATAATCCACTAGCGCCTGATAAACTCTAGCATCGAGATTCCTTTCATAGATAGCCTGTCCCAGATGGTAGGCTACGCCTCCATTCAAACCTATAACCAAGCGCTGACTGAGTTCAGGGCCTAATAAACCCAAGCAATCCCGATAAGAGCGGGCTGAGGCAAACACAACCTCATGCCCATAATCTTCAGCCTTTAAAAGAACCTGCTGAATCTCCTCATCTATGGTCATATAGTCGAAAGACAGAGTCCCATCTAGGTCAAATACGAATTTCATTTTCCTAATCCTTGTTCAGTGTTCGAAGCGCTGCCTGATAGGTTTGCTCCATCAGCATGGTAATGGTCATAGGACCAACTCCACCTGGGACAGGTGTGATGTGGCTAGCGAGTGGTGCAACGGCATCATAGTCAACATCTCCACAAAGCTTTCCATTTTCATCTCGGTTCATCCCAACGTCAATGACAACCGCTCCTGGTTTGACAAAGTCAGCAGTTACAAACTTAGCGCGACCGATTGCAACCACAAGAATATCTGCCTTAGCAGCAACCTTAGCAAGATGATGGGTGCGTGAGTGAGTCAAGGTCACAGTTGCATTTTTAGCCAAAAGAAGCTGAGCCATCGGTTTTCCAACGATATTTGAACGACCGATAACAACCGCATTTTTACCTTCCAGGTCAATCCCATACTCATGAAACATCTCCATAATTCCTGCAGGTGTCGAAGGAATCATAACTGGATGACCAGACCAGAGGCGTCCCATGTTTAGGGGATGGAAACCATCCACGTCTTTTTCCGGGTCAATGGCTAATAAAACTGCCTCTTCATCGATATGTTTGGGTAAAGGTAACTGAACCAAAATCCCATGCCAAGCTGAATCTTGATTGTATTTAGCAATCAAGTCCAACAATTCCGCTTGGGTAATGGTCTCTGGAACTCGCACAACTTCACTACGGAAGCCAGCAGCAAGAGCTGACCGTTCCTTGTTGCGAACGTAAACTTGACTGGCAGGATTGTCCCCCACCAAAATCACCACCAAGCCTGGAACTAGACCTGTTTCTTCTTTTAGTTTGGCAGTCTTTTCAGCCAACTGTCCTTGTAACTTAGCTGCAAGAGCCTTCCCATCAATAATCTGTGCCATTTTTCTTCTCTTTTCTATCAAATATCTTCTATTATATCAAAAAATACCTTGGCATTCTAACACTTCTTGACTAATAGACCTTATAGTTTGAAACTATAAGAAAAAGCTCTTATCAAGCTTTTAGTGCCTATTTATCTTAGGCAAGTCTATCATGCTTTCTTTTTGACCTTAGGAACAGGCAAAACTTCGTACATCTCCTTAATTAGTCTCTCTAGAAATAACTTGTCTTCAAGGTCTTCTAGTAAAATCATCTCCTTAGCTCCTTTATAAGGACGTTCAAGTCTTGTCTGGCCCAGTTGATCCATGATCACCTTCACAGGCTTCAATAACAAACGATTATCATAGATTCCCCCAATAATCTTCCCACGATAATAAAGGATATACTCTCCCATCATTGGACGATAACTCATCTCCTCTAGCTCCGAAAACTGATCGAGAATAAAGGCTAAATATTCCTTACTTGAAGCCATGATTTTCACTCCACTTCTTCTAAAAATGAGGTATTACAAAACCTTACTCAAAAATTCCTTGGTCCGTTGTTCTTTTGTTTGATCGAAAATCTCCTCTGGCCTTCCATCTTCGACAACAACTCCATCCGCCATAAAAATAACACGGTCTGCTACCTCACGCGCAAAGCCCATTTCATGAGTCACAATCACCATAGTCATCCCTGATTTAGCAAGGTCTTGCATCACAGCTAGAACTTCTCCAACCATCTCAGGGTCTAGGGCTGAAGTCGGCTCATCAAAAAGCAAAACATCTGGTTCCATAGCAAGTCCACGTGCAATGGCAATCCGTTGTTGCTGACCACCTGACAAACTCTGTGGATAGGCCGTCGCCTTATCTGGTAGGCCAACTTTTTCTAGCAGTTCTTGCGCTCTTTTCTCCGCTACTTCCTTGCTTTCCCCTTTGGTTTTGATTGGAGACAGGGTGATGTTTTCCATGACCGTCATATTTGGAAAAAGGTTGAATTGTTGGAATACCATGCCCATCTTTTCGCGCATCGCAAAAAGGTCATTCTTCTTATCCGTAATATCGACACCTTCAAAGATAACCTTTCCCTTACTTGCTTCCTCGAGAAGATTCATCGAACGAAGAAGGGTTGATTTCCCGCTACCTGACGGACCGATAATTACCACAACTTCCCCTCTTTTGATCTCAAGATCAATCCCTTTCAAGACTTCATTCTTCCCAAAAGACTTATGCAAGCCTTCGATTTTTATCAAGGTTTCTGTCATTATTTTTTGTCTCCTTGTCCAATGTAATTTTCAAATGCCTTCAAAGCCACTGTCAAAACAGAAGTTATAATCAAGTAATAAAAGGCTGCAAATAAGAGAGGCGTTAAAGGTAGATAGGTCGTCGTTGCTACCGTTGTAGCTCCATTCCAAAGTTCCATGACACCGATTGCTGACAAAAGCGAACTATCCTTGATAATGGTAATAAATTCATTTCCCAATGCTGGCAAAATATTCTTGATTGCCTGTGGCAAAATAACATAACGCATAGCATTTTTGGGACGAATACCCAAGGAATAAGCCGCCTCTAACTGCCCTTTAGGAACTGCATTGATCCCTGCACGAACAGTTTCAGACACATAGGCACCACTATTCATCGAGATAATCAGAATACCTGGAATTAAACGAGAAAGATCAACTCCTAAAATTCCCACTTGGATAGTCGGAGCGTTGATATGCATAAGGGCAAAGGCAATCATAATCTGAACCATCATCGGAGTTCCACGGAAAATCCATATATAGACATTTGCAAACCAAACAAGCGGTTTAAAGCGTGATCGCTGAGCAAAGGCCAATAAGACACCTAGAATGGTACCGAAAAAGACTACCAGAATTGAAATCACTACAGTGATAAGAGCACCATAATTAAAATAAGGTAAATACTTTGGTAAAAAGGAAAAATTCATATAAACTCAGCTTTCTAAATATCAGATTGTATGATTATAACATGTATTGAATTAAAATTCAATCTTTTCCCACTGATTTTCACCAATAATTTTATGCAAAAGAGAAATAGCGAGAAATCTTAGTTTTTTCTAGTCAAGTCCCCGTGGTTTATGGTAAAATAGTAACGATAAGAAATGGAGGAGAATCATAATGGAATCACATTTGGTTAGAATCATCAACCGCCTAGAAGCTATGACAAAAGATGGCGGAAATCTAAAACGTAATTTTGAACGTGAAGGAGTTGTTGTTGCAGAAGTTGCTTACAGCTATGACGAAGAAAATGGATCACTCTTCACCCTTCGCGATGTTGAAGCACGTGAAACCTATACCTTTGATAGTATTGACTTGATTGCAATGGAGATCTACGAACTCCTTTACTAATAAAAAATCAGTAGGGAAAACCTGACTGATGAACGAGAATCCTTTTTGTCCCCGCAATGGGATTTTTTCTTGCCCTCAATGTCGCTTGATTCTCCTTGAATTCTTCTTTTAAAAACGAACACTTCCCAATCTTTTTACTTGCTTTACACCTTAATCATGCTATAATGAGAGTATAAAACTTTGACTATTTTTGACCTTTTTATTAAGCCAAGAATAAGAATGAAATGAGGTAGATGTATGCTCTGTCAAAACTGTAAAATAAACGACTCAACAATTCATCTGTATACCAATATCAATGGACAGCAAAAGCAAATTGATCTCTGTCAAAATTGCTATAAAATTATCAAAACGGATCCAAACAATACCCTCTTTAAAGGAATGACTGACCTAAACAATCGAGACTTTGATCCTTTTGGAGACTTTTTCAATGATTTGAATAATTTCAGGGCTTCTTCAAATAACGTTCCCCCAACTCAATCAGGTGGAGGATATGGGGGCGATGGGGGATACGGACCTCAAAACCGTGGTCCACTTCAAACACCTCCTAGCCAAGAAAGAGGACTCCTAGAGGAATATGGTATCAACGTAACTGAGATTGCCCGTCGTGGGGATATTGACCCTGTTATCGGTCGAGATGAGGAGATTATCCGTGTTATCGAAATCCTCAACCGTCGAACAAAAAACAATCCTGTCCTCATCGGAGAACCAGGTGTTGGTAAAACAGCCGTTGTTGAAGGTCTGGCTCAAAAAATTGTCGATGGTGATGTTCCCCATAAACTCCAAGGCAAGCAGGTCATCCGTCTGGATGTGGTCAGTCTAGTCCAAGGGACGGGGATTCGAGGCCAATTTGAAGAACGCATGCAAAAGCTCATGGAAGAAATTCGCAAACGCGAGGACATCATTCTCTTTATCGATGAAATCCATGAAATTGTCGGTGCAGGATCTGCGGGCGATGGCAATATGGATGCAGGAAATATCCTCAAACCTGCCCTTGCTCGTGGTGAGTTGCAATTGGTTGGCGCTACTACTCTTAATGAATACCGCATCATTGAAAAAGATGCTGCTTTGGAGCGTCGGATGCAGCCTGTCAAGGTAGATGAACCAACTGTCGGAGAAACCATTACCATCCTCAAAGGGATTCAAAAGAAATACGAAGACTACCATCACGTCAAGTATACTGATGCTGCTATCGAGGCAGCTGCAAATCTTTCCAACCGCTACATCCAAGACCGCTTCTTGCCAGACAAGGCTATTGACCTTTTGGACGAAGCTGGTTCTAAGATGAACTTGACCTTGAACTTTGTGGATCCCAAAGTGATTGACCAGCGTTTAATTGAGGCTGAGAATCTCAAGGCTCAAGCTACACGAGAGGAAGACTTTGAAAAAGCTGCCTACTTCCGTGATCAGATTGCCAAGTACAAGGAAATGCAGAAAAACAAGGTGACCGATCAGGATACTCCTATCATTAGCGAGAAAACCATTGAGCATATCATTGAGCAGAAAACCAATATTCCTGTTGGAGAACTCAAAGAAAAAGAACAGTCTCAATTGATCCATCTAGCAGACGACCTCAAGTCCCATGTTATCGGACAAGATGAGGCTGTCGATAAGATTGCCAAAGCCATCCGTCGTAATCGTGTTGGACTTGGAACTCCTAACCGCCCAATCGGAAGTTTCCTCTTTGTCGGACCAACTGGTGTCGGTAAGACAGAACTTTCCAAACAACTAGCCATTGAACTCTTTGGTTCTGCTGACAGCATGATTCGCTTTGATATGAGTGAATACATGGAAAAACACAGTGTGGCTAAATTAGTCGGTGCCCCTCCAGGCTATGTAGGCTACGATGAAGCGGGTCAATTAACAGAAAAAGTTCGTCGCAATCCCTACTCTCTCATCCTTCTCGATGAAGTTGAAAAAGCCCACCCAGATGTCATGCACATGTTCCTCCAAGTCTTGGACGATGGTCGTTTGACTGATGGGCAAGGACGTACAGTTAGCTTTAAGGATGCTATCATTATCATGACCTCAAATGCGGGTACTGGTAAGGCCGAAGCCAGTGTTGGTTTTGGGGCAGCTCGTGAAGGTCGAACCAACTCTGTTCTCGGTGAACTCGGCAACTTCTTTAGCCCAGAATTTATGAACCGTTTTGACGGCATCATCGAGTTTAAAGCTCTTAGCAAGGACAACCTTCTCCAAATCGTCGAACTCATGCTAGCAGATGTCAACAAACGCCTCTCTAGCAACAATATCCACCTCGATGTGACAGACAAGGTCAAGGAAAAGTTGGTTGACTTGGGATATGATCCAAAAATGGGGGCACGGCCACTCCGTCGTACCATTCAAGACCATATCGAGGACGCCATCACTGACTTCTACCTTGAAAATCCAAGTGAGAAAGCCCTCAAGGCAGTCATGACAAGCAATGGTAAGATTCAAATCAAATCTGCCAAAAAAACTGAAAAAATAGAAGAGATTGCTTCTGAAATAGAAGAATAAATCTCATAAAAGGAACAGGGAACAAGATTTCCTGTTCTCTTTTTTAATTCTCTTCTTGAACTTGATAGCGAAGAATTGTTTTCAATTTGCTTGGCTCCGTTCGATGAAGGTTATTGAGATAGATTTCTCGATGGATTTCCGAAGTTCTTTTGAGTTTATGAAGTTGACAAAAATGCTCCATCTCTGTAAAAGTCTCATTTTCAGTATCAAAAGGTCCTACATGAAGCATAGCAAGGCTTTGGCCTTCTTCTATTTTTTCAAAACGAATAGCCTCATAGAGAGGATTTGGTTTCTTGATTTTGACCTCATTCAGAGCTTCCTCAAATAGTTCTCTCGTAATAAAATCGGGTTGCCTAATCATAATACTATAAGAAAGCTCACTTTTTACCAGTTCTCCCTCCTTCTCCTTTTTCCATACACCTTCTAAAGGAAAGACAGTGAAATCAGTGTAAACCTCATTCATAGGAGCTTTTTTATACTTCATCTTTATCGCATAAGCTAAGGCATATAAAGTCCCTACGCGTTCTGAAAAATCTTCTTGATTTGGATCACCTTTATCATCAATCACGATATAGGATTGACCTGGTACCTGCAAGATACTGGGCCTAGCTTTCACTTGATAAAGATCTTTCGCTTCTTTTCTCCATTCGTATTTCATTTGGTTCTTCTCCTTTCTATCTCTAGTATAGCACCAAAACCCTGACATCTTTTGTCAAGGTTTGTAAAGTTTTTGGATTTTTTCTAATCTAGAAAGCAATTCCTTCTTCAGATGATTGGGGGCGAGTATTTCCACCCCATCTAGATAAGATAGGAGGTAAGTATACAGACTTTCATGCTCTGGTAGGACTGTCTTTACATAATAACATCCATCTTTACCCAAGCTAATCTCATCTTCTGAAAAATCTTCATAAACCCGGAAAGCAAGCTTGGGGCTAAACTTCAAGGAAACTTTGATTTGATTTGCTACTTGATCCGAGGCATCAACCAAATCCATCACATTTTTCTGATTCATAGTTTCAGTTGTTAGGTGATAATTCCTAATTCTGGATAATTTGAAAAAACGCCACTCTTCCTTCAAACAACAGTAGGCATAAAGATACCAATCTCTCTTTTTAAATATGAGTCTAAAGGGCTCGACTGTACGAATCGTTTTCTGACCACTCCCACCTAGATAAGTGATCACCAGTTGCCTTTTCTCTAGAATAGCATGTTTGATGTTATCGAATAATTCTTTTTGACCTTCTCGCTTTCTCCAGTCAGTCAAGTCTACTTCTATCCAAGGGCTGGTAGAAACTTGAAAAATAGATTCCAATTTTTCAAGTAACAGGTCTTGCCTATCATCGGTCAGGGCTTGAATCCCTTGCAAAGCTGACAGAAGTTCTAATTTTTCATCCTCAGATACTAGAGTACGATCCAGAACAAAGTCCTTCATTAAAAAGATTCCGCCCGCTTTTCCAGGTACTGAATATAGGGGAATCCCAGCTATACTCAACCGCTCAATATCACGATAAATCGTACGTACAGATACTTCAAACAATCGAGCTAATTCAGGAGCCGTTGTACTGCCTTTTTCTAAAAGTTGATATAGGATACGAAATAGTCTTGATTCTGCCATAAAATCACCTCTCTTTTATTATACCAGTTATAGTGCTAGGGTTGGAAAGTTTAACTAGACAAGTATTGATCAAGACAGAGTAACTTTTTTTCACAAGTTCGTTGGTTTATTCTTGACAGCTAGCCCCCCGTCCATTATGATAATAATAAAGATACTAGAGAATGAGGAAAATGCAATGGCAAACCCAACTTTTGGTGAAAAAAAAGAGAATGTAACCTACCAACCCCGCTATGGAGTTTACGCAGTTATTCCTGATACAGAAAAAAAACAAATTGTCCTAGTTCAAGCTCCCAATGGTGCTTGGTTCTTGCCAGGTGGAGAGATTGAAGCAGGCGAAGATCATCAAAAGGCACTGAAAAGAGAACTAATCGAAGAACTTGGTTTTACAGCTGAAATCGGAACCTATTATGGTCAAGCTGATGAGTATTTCTACTCTCGTCACCGCGATGCCTACTACTACAATCCAGCTTATCTCTACGAAGCCATTTCTTTCCAAGAAGTACAAAAGCCATTGGAAGATTTTAATCATATTGCTTGGTTTCCTATTGACGAGGCAATAGAAAAACTCAAACGTGGTAGCCATAAATGGGGAGTAGAAGCTTGGAAAATCCATCATGGAATTGACTAAAATACACGATTTTATCCAAAAAGTGCTATAATAGAGTTAGAAAATCGGAGGAACTATTATGAAGCTTATCAACACGACTAATTCACACTCGCAACTTGTTAAAAGCCAATTAGAAAGTACTGACGCAACTCTTGTTGAGGTTTATTCAGCTGGGAACACAGATGTGATTTTCACACAAGCTCCGCTTCACTATGAAATCCTCATTTCCAACAAACACCGCGCTATTCGTGAACCAGAAATCGAAACCATCCAAGACTTCTTCATGAAGCGCAAAATTGATAAAGATAAGATCGATGAAGCCAATATCAAGACCCTCTATTCAGACAAATTGATTGAAATTTCTATTCCTACAAAATAAGAAAGCCAGCCTAGAGCTGGTTTTCTTTTGCAAAAAAGATTGGTAGTGCACAGCTACCAATCTTTTAGTTTTATTTCACAGCTTCTTTCAAAGCGTCTACCTTGTCCAAACGTTCCCACGGAAGGTCAATATCTGTACGTCCCATGTGTCCATAAGCCGCTGTTTGACGGTAAATTGGACGTTTGAGATCCAGCATTTGGATAATTCCCGCAGGGCGAAGGTCAAAGATTTGACGAGCCGCTTTTTCAAGTTTGCTTTCAGCTACTGTTCCAGTACCAAAGGTATCGATACGGACAGAAACTGGTTGCGCAACACCGATAGCGTAGGCCAATTGCACTTCTGCCTTCTTAGCAAGACCTGCTGCAACGATATTCTTGGCAATATAACGAGCTGCATATGAAGCAGAACGGTCCACCTTAGTTGCATCCTTACCAGAGAAAGCACCTCCACCATGACGAGAGTAGCCACCATAGGTATCCACAATAATCTTACGACCAGTCAAACCTGAGTCTCCTTGAGGTCCACCGATTACAAAGCGACCAGTTGGATTGATGAAGAATTTTGTTTGTTCATCCAAGTAAGAAGCTGGGATCACCTCTTTGATAACTCTGCTAATCACATCATTGTGAATTTGTTCATTGCTAACTTCTGGATCGTGCTGAGTTGAAATAACGACTGTGTCCACACGCACTGGACGGTCATTTTCATCATACTCAACTGTAACTTGTGATTTAGCATCTGGACGGAGATAGCTGATTTCACCAGACTTACGAAGTTCTGCCAAACGACGAACCAACTTGTGGCTAAGTGAGATTGGCAATGGCATGAGCTCTTCTGTTTCGTCCACTGCAAATCCAAACATAAGACCTTGATCTCCAGCTCCAATCAAATCAAGCGGATCTTGATCTGCATTTCCACGGACTTCCAAGGCTTCGTTAACACCTTGGGCGATATCTGGGGACTGCTCAACAAGTGACGGATGAACTCCCACCGTCTCCGCAGAAAAACCATACTCCGTATTAGTATAACCAATCTCTGCAATGGTATCACGAACCACGCGGTTGATATCCACATAAGCATTTGTAGAAATTTCACCAAAAACATGGACAGAACCAGTATATACAGCTGTCTCAGCAGCAACGTGCGCTTCTGGATCCTCTGCTAAAATAGCATCCAAAATCGCATCTGAAATTTGGTCTGCAATCTTATCCGGATGCCCCTCAGATACAGATTCAGACGTGAATAATTTACGTTCTGACATAAAAATGTCCCCCCTTAAAAAATATTGTTATAGAGTTACAAAGTACTGGTAGAAAATCCTATCCTCTACAGGTTGCGACTCGAAAGAAATAAAAACAATACTTTTTTATTTCTGAAGCTAGTAAGGCGCATAGGGTAACCGTAGAATGACGAGCGACTTTGAAGCCATCATTCTTTGCGAGTTACAAAGTACTGATAGAAATTTCTACCATCTTATCGGGACTATATAACCTTATCATTATACCACTTTTTACTTTTTTTTGCAGTATTTTTGAAAATTCATAAAACGAAGTTAGAAAAAGGAGCCATTCAGCTCCAATTTTATACTTAAAATGTTTGGCGTTTAGCTTTACGCTCTGCACGGCCACGTGCGCGATTTTCAGCACGCTTGGTTTTGCGGCGTTTTTCATCCACCGCCCATTGAATCTTCTTCTTATAGCCTGGTTTGACTTTTTTCTTTTTCTTTTTGACCAAGCCAATCATTTCAATATCAAGCTTATCCTGCTTCTTTTCACGGTTGGCACGACGATCACGGTCATAGGTATCTTGAAACTCTCCGTCTTTGACCATCTTAGGAGTAAACTTGATTCCTAATTTCTCCAACTCACGGATATCCGAGTCATCGCTTGGCTGGTAAAGGGTAATAGCTGTACCAGGCAGTCCGTTGCGCCCAGTCCGTCCAACACGGTGAACAAAGAAGGACAAGTCTTGCGGAATGGCATCATTAATAACATGGCTGACACCTTCAATGTCAATCCCACGCGCTGCCAAGTCTGTTGCGACAATGTACTCAAAATCCAGATTTTTCACCTGATTCATGATCCGTTTGCGTTCACGAGGAGCAATGTCTCCATGAATCTTAGCTACCTTCAATCCTTGAGCAGTCAAGTAGGCATGTAACTCATCAGCACGCGTTTTTGTGTTAACAAAGATCATTGCCAAATAAGGCTGCATCAACTGAGTCAGCTGGTAAATTTGAGCATTCTTGTCGCGGCCCTTGGTCGAAATCAACCAATTATCAATCGTATCAGAAATGACTGTCTTAGTCTTGATTTTTTCCATGACAGGATTTGACAAGTATTTTTTCAAGAATGGTTGCAATTTTTGTGGAATAGTTGCTGAAAAGACCATGAATTGCAAGTCTTTTGGAAGGCTCCCTGCAATCTTATCGACTGTCTCCAAGAATCCCATATCCAAGGTCATATCGGCTTCATCGACGACAAAGGTCTTGGCCTTGTGAATAGCCAAATCACCAGATTTGACCAAGTCATAGATACGACCTGGAGTCCCGATGACAATATGGGGCTGGTTACTTGCCAATTTATCAATCTGACGTGCCTTATCCGTACCCCCCACATAGTTGACCACACGAACTTCGACATCTGAGTGGGCTGCAATCTGACGTGCTGCTTGGTAAATCTGAGCAGCTAACTCACGACTTGGAGCCGTAATCACTGCTTGCACACTATCGCTAGTTTCATCTAATTGCTGGAAAATGGGTAGCAAGAAAGTATGGGTCTTTCCTGAACCTGTTTTTGATTCACCGACCAAATCTCGTCCTGCCAAGATAATAGGAATTAACTTATCCTGTACCTCTGTCGGAGTTGTAAATTTCAACTCCTCCAAAGCCTTTTCTATATAGTTTTTAAACTGAAATTTCGTAAATGACATACTATCCTCAATTCTATTCATCTAACCATTATACCATATTTTGAACATTTTCAGTAGTCCAGCTCATCTGACCTATCACAAGTCTCTAAATTTCTCCAAATACCACTCTTAGACTAGAAATCATACATTTGATTTCTACCCAAAATACAAAAAGAGAAGACCAATTTGGTCTTCTCTCAGCCTTAAAGCTTGCGATTCAGATAGATTTGTCAAACAGTCAACTACCTGCTTAATAATCTTATAAAGGTCGATATACTCTAGATAAAATTAGTGCTTAATCATCTTTCCGCTTACGACCAAGAAGTAATGCTCCTAGACCTACAAGAAGAGAGCTAGTCATTAGTCCAGTGAGTGAAAGCGGTGCAGTGCTACCTGTATTTGGCAATGTAGCTTGTTTTGCTTTTTCTCCTGCTGGACTTTGAGCTGGTGGATTCTCTTCAGGTTTTCTTGGTTGTTCTGGTTGATGTCTATCTGCCTGATTATTATCAGCCCCCTGCTCTCCTCCTGGATTAACTGGTGGAACTGGATTTGGTTGAGGTGCTGGTTGTGGTTGTGGACTAGGATCTTGCTTAGCTTCAAAGACCCACTTACCGACGAAGGTTAGATTTGCCCCCTCTTCCACTTCTTGGTAACCTAAGAATGTCCATGTACCATTTGCAACAGCAACTTCTACAGGCATTGGTGCTTCTGGAACGAAAGCAATCGCTGCAAAAGAACTTGTAGTATATGTTCCACTTTGTGGAAGTAAGCTCAATACTTCTGCTGGCAAGTTGTTGTCTGCGGTTGCACTTTCGAAGCGATAAGTCACTTGATGGGTTTCAGTTACCGGTGCAGGTAAAACATTAACTGGTACAGGAACTTCAGTAGAAGAACCATCTGGATAATCAACTCGTACTTTACCTGTGTAAGTTCCTGGTTTTGTTATGTCAATTTGACCTGCAGGTGTAATATCAACTACCTTAGTGCCAGCTGGAAGGCTTGTCAAGTTCTTCACATTATCGGTCAAGTCAGGTGTTTCTCCAACCTTGATAGTTTCTTCCGTTACTTGAGGCGTATAAGTTTCAGCATTTGTCGGATTCGCCTTGAATTCCCACTTACCTACAAACTCAACATTAGCCTTGTTGACAACGGCGCTAGCTGCGTCATAACCCTTGAAGGTCCATGTACCATCGTTCACTGCGTCGGTGTATGTGGTTTGGGATGGTTGCTGAGCGGAAACAGAGGCACCATTCACATAAGTCGCACTGTCACTTGGAAGCAGCGTTGCGATACCTGCTGGAAGAGCTTTACTTGTTCCTTCGCTCTCGAAGCGGTAAGTCGCTTGATACTTGTTGGCTTCAAAGGTCCATTTTCCTACAAACTCAACATTAGCCTTGTTCACGACTGCATTTTCTGCATCGTAGCCCTTGAAGGTCCAGGTGCCGTCGTTCACAGTATCTGTGTAAGTGGTTTGCGCTGGTTGCTGAGCGGAAACAGAGTCTCCATTCACATACGAGTCACTATCGCTTGGGATCAATGCTGCGATGGCTGCTAGAAGTTGCTTACCTGATGTGGCGCTCTCGAAGCGATAAGTCGCTTGGTACTTGTTGGCTTCAAAGGTCCAGTTACCTACGAAGGATACATTGGACTTGTTGACTACAGCGCTAGCTGCGTCGTAACCCTTGAAGGTCCATGTGCCGTCATTCACACTATCTGTGTATGTGGTTTGGGATGGTTGTTTAGCGGAAACAGACTCCCCATTCACATACGAATCACTATCGCTTGGAAGTAGTGTTGCAATGCCTGCCGGAAGAGCTTTTCCTGCTGTGGCGCTCTCGAAGCGGTAGCTTGCTTGGTACTTGTTGGCTTCAAAGGTCCAGTTACCTACGAAGGATACATTGGACTTGTTGACAACGGCGCTAGCTGCGTCGTAACCCTTGAAGGTCCAAGTACCGTCATTCACACCATCTGTGTATGTGGTTTGAGATGGTTGTTGAGCGGAAACAGACGCACCATTCTCATATGTTGCACTGTCGCTTGGAAGTAGTGTTGCAATGCCTGCTGGAAGAGCTTTTCCTGCTGTTGCGCTCTCGAAGCGGTAGCTTGCTTGGTACTTGTTGGCTTCAAAGGTCCAGTTACCTACGAAGGATACATTGGACTTGTTGACTACAGCGCTAGCTGTGTCATAGCCCTTGAAGGTCCAGGTGCCGTCGTTCACAGTATCTGTGTAAGTGGTTTGCGCTGGTTGCTGAGCGGAAACAGAATCACCATTCTCATATGTTGCACTGTCGCTTGGAAGCAGCGTTGCGATAGCTGCTGGAAGAGCTTTTCCTGCTGTCTCGCTCTCGAAGCGGTAAGTAGCTTGGTACTTGTTGGCTTCAAAGGCCCACTTACCTACAAACTCTACATCAGCCTTGTTCACGACTGAATTGCCTGCGTCATAGCCCTTAAAGGTCCAGGTGCCGTCGTTCACAGTATCTGTGTAGGTCGCTTGCGCTGGTTGTTGAGCGGAAACAGTGTCACCATTCACATATCTTGCACTGTCGCTTGGGGTCAAGGCTGCGATGGCTGCTGGAAGAGCTTTACTTGTTCCTTCGCTCTCGAAGCGATAAGTCGCTTGGTACTTGTTGGCTTCAAAGGTCCATTTACCGACGAAGGCTACATTGGCCTTGTTGACAACGGCGCTAGCTGCGTCGTAGCCCTTGAAGGTCCATGTGCCGTCATTCACAGTATCTGTGTATGTGGTTTGAGATGGTTGTTGAGCTGAAACAGAGGCACCATTCACATAGGTTGCACTGTCGCTTGGAAGTAGTGTGGCAATGCCTGCTGGAAGAGCTTTTCCTGCTGTGGCGCTCTCGAAGCGGTAGCTTGCTTGGTACTTGTTGGCTTCAAAGGCCCAGTTACCTACAAACTCTACATTGGACTTGTTGACAACGGCGCTAGCTGCGTCATAACCCTTGAAGGTCCAGGTGCCGTCGTTCACTACGTCGGTGTAAGTGGTTTGAGATGGTTGCTGAGCGGAAACAGACTCACCATTCTCATATGTTGCACTGTCGCTTGGCGTCAAAGCTGCGATGGCTGCCGGAAGAGCTTTTCCTGCTGTGGCGCTCTCGAAGCGGTAAGTCGCTTGGTACTTGTTGGCTTCAAAGGTCCATTTACCGACGAAGGCTACATTGGCCTTGTTGACAACGGCGCTAGCTGCGTCGTAGCCCTTGAAGATCCATGTGCCGTCGTTCACTGCGTCGGTGTAAGTGGTTTGGGATGGTTGTTGAGCGGAAACAGAGTCTCCATTCACATATGTTGCACTGTCGCTTGGTGTTAATGCTGCGATGGCTGCTGGAAGAGCTTTTCCTGCTGTCTCGCTCTCGAAGCGGTAAGTAGCTTGGTACTTGTTGGCTTCAAAGGTCCATTTACCTACAAACTCTACATTGGACTTGTTGACTACAGCGCTAGCTGCGTCATAGCCCTTGAAGGTCCAAGTGCCGTCGTTCACTGTGTCTGTGTATGTGGCTTGAGATGGTTGTTGAGCGGAAACAGAGGCACCATTCACATAGGTTGCACTGTCGCTTGGAATCAAAGCGGTGATTTCCGCTGGAAGAGCTTTTCCTGCTGTTGCACTTGCGAAACTGTAAGTAGCTTGGTACTTGTTAGCTTCAAACTTCCACTTACCTGTGAAAGTCAAATCAGCTTTTTTCACAATCTTACTTTTAGCATCGTAACCAACGAAAGTCCAGGTACCATCGTTCATATCATCTTTGTAAGTCGTTTTAGTCAACTCTTCTGGTACAACTTTTTGCATGTTGTAATAGCTTGAGCTATCTTTCGGTGCTTTCTTCTGGATAAATTCAGGCAAATCAACACCAGATGTAACACTTACAAAAGTATAGCTTACATGATGCGGTCTAGGCGTTACTTCCCAGATACCTGTAAATGTCACACGCTTGCCATTATAGGTCGCATTCTTCTGATCGTAACCTTTGAAGGTCCAGACATAGTCTTTTTCTTCTTCAACTACTGATTCTTTAGCAGGTTGTTTGGCTACAATGGTGTCACCAACCTTATAAGAAGCCTCATCATTTGGAAGCATTCCCAAAATACTTTGTGGTAATGGAACACCCGCTTTAGATGATTTGAATACATATTCTGGGTTTGGAGTAGGTACCCAGCTTCCAAGGAAAGTCTGTCTGCCTTCTGCTACAACGATTTTTTCTTTATCGTATCCTGCAAATGTCCAAGTCACTTTATTTGCTGTATCAACATAAGTCGTTTCACTTGGTTGTTCAGCCAGAATTTCCTTAGGATATAACTTGTAATCATAAGGATTTTTCGGAGTCAACTTGGTGATATGATCTGGTAGTGCAAAAGCAGGATTGGTTGATTGGAACTGATAGTCTACACCATTTGGCGTAAAGCTCCAAGATCCTGTGATGGTCTTCACTTTCGTACCTGCAATAGCTTTTCCGTATTTATCCGCATCAAAACCATGGAAAGTCCAAGTACCAGTTGGAACAGTTACTGTGGTTGTGTCAAGTTTGCTTGCATCTTTGTAATCGTCAGCTCGTGCAACGAAATCAGTGCCAGCTGGAAGCATGTCACGAATCTTGTTTGGAAGAGGATAAGCAGGAGTCAAGTTAGTAAATTTATACTCCACTCTGTAGATTGTATCAGACTGATCAGTAGGAACCAAAATCCATCTTCCTCTAAAGATAACGTCTCCTGTCCCTACTGTTTTCACACGTGGAGAAATAGTCGTATTATCATCTTCATAGTAGTCATCAAATACCCAAGTTCCTCTGCCATCTGGATCCTCAATTCTTGTTTTAGACGGCATTTTAACGCGAGCTTTTTCACCCTTGACAAATTCTCTTTCATAAGTGATTAGATCAAACAAAGTTGATGGTGGGTAGATTAAATTACCAGAAGAATCTTTTGAATCTGTATAGAAGTCATAGTAAACACTATGCTTGTTCGGTTCAAATTTCCAATAAACAGTGTAGATAGAATCCTCGTCGTCAGCTGGTTTCTCAACGTCCTCCTTTCGCTGAGGAATCTGCTGAGGAACCCATATACCATCATTTTCTGTATCATTGTATTGATACAAATAGCTAATAGCATTATAGACATTCTCAGAATAATCTGACGGAGAAGTCGTGATAGGAGCTGGAATTTGTGTCTTCAAATCATCAGGAATGGTCTTCCCTGGAGTATCACTCACAAAGTCAAAGGAAACTGTCTTATCTCTGTGTGGTGTGAAGGACCAAGTACCGGTAAAGAGAACTTTATCTTGATTAACTACCTTGCTATTAGCGTCATAGCCATCAAATTTCCAAGTTCCCTTGTTTACAAAGTCCATGTAGGTCGTCTCACGTGGATATTCCGCAAATACAGTTTCGCCATTATTGTAAGTATTTGTATTACTTGGCGTCAAGACCTTAACTGCAGCTGGTAGAGTTCGACTAGGATCTGAGCTAACAAACTCATAGTTTTCTGAGTACTTATCCGCTACAAAAGTCCAAGTACCTGTAAACTTAAGGTTCCATCCATCGTGCTCCCAGTCGCTCACTGGTTTTTTAGTAAAATCGTAGCCTGTAAAGGTCCAGGTACCCTTGTTAACTGCATCATAGTAGGACTCTTGAGTCGGTCTAACAGACTGAACCATCTCACCTTTCGGGTATTTCTTTCTCTTTGCATACTCCCATTCAGGCATATCTACCGGCTTCAGATTATTGATCTCAGCAGGCAATACTTTGCCAGCAGTTCCACTGAGAAACTCGTAAGTCGGTTTCCGAGGAACCCCTTTAAATACAAACTCCAATGGTATTGTAACTTTTGGTATTTTCCCATATGTAGCCGCCCGCTCTAGTTCACGACTGAAGGTTAAATCCACTATATCTTCCTCAAAGGTCCAATTTCCTTCATTTTCCGCATCATAGAAGGGTTTGTAGAGATTTTGAGCTTCATCGTAGCGCTCCAAGGCAGCTAGCGTATCCAGTATATTTTTAGGTAAATGCTCATGACGTTTATCAAACTGATTGAGAGAAAGCTTGTAATCGTATAGCTTACTTTCTAGATCTTTTATCTCCTTAGGAAGAGGTAATTTATATTCGTCACGTGAAGTCTTAGGACTACTTGGTAAATTATAAAAATTCTCAAAATCATACTGGTTCATAGGTTTGTAGGATACAGTGACATCCTCAAAGTATTTCCAAGTTCCTACGAACTCCACATCACCATTATTTACCACTTTACTTGGAGCATCAAAGCCAGTCAAAGCCCAATAACCTTTTCGGTTAGGATATTCTTCTGAAGTATAAAAAACCCAGTGAAATTCTTGTGCTTTTACTACTTCACCCTCAGCAAATCTTCTTTTATCTTCTGGACTCCAGTTTGCAACATAAGGTGGCGGAGTTTTTCCAGGTGAACCATTAACTGCTCTATAGGTAGCCTTGTATGGTGTTGGTGTATACTCCCACTTCCCTGTGAAGAAAACATCATCTTTATCAATCACCTGACTATCATAGTCATAGCCCTTAAAGGTCCATCTACCACTTCCATCATTCTCTACATAAGTTGTTTCAGTTGGCTGGATGGCCTTTACTTTATCGCCCTTTTTGTAGATTTTTGTGTCTTCTGGCTTCAAGTAGTTCAGACCAAACGGAACCGTTTTTCCTGGTGTAGCACTTTCAAACTCATAAAGTGCCGAACGAGGAGTCTTATCCTTGTCTGGGATGAACTTCGGATTTTTATCACGAAGACCTGAATTGACAAAAGTCACGAGATTGCGATAAACTTTATCAATTTCTTCTTGCTTTGTCGCAGTTTGAAGCACACCATCGGCAGCTGTCATTACACCATTCAAGATTTCTAGACTATCGTCTGTCTTACTTGAAAAGTCCTTGCTACGCAACTCTTTGAGGTAGTTCTCCAAAGTGCTCTTATTGAGACTAGCATTTGCTGGAGTTGCTTGAGCAGTGGCTGCAGCTGGCTGACTTGTACCTGTAGCTGGCTGAGCATTTTTGAAAACAGTCGAATCTGTTGCTTGACTTGTCTCTGTCGCAGCAGGTGCAGCAGACTTCAAAGCAACTTGGCTTTCTTTCTGGGATTCTGCAGAAGAGACCACCGAGACCTGACTCTCTGCTTTATTCTCCACTTGTTCAGTAGCCGTAAGCTCATCAGCTTGAGCTACCTGAGCGACTCCAAGCGCCGCAGGCGCAAACAAAAATCCAATCGCAAGGGACACAGTAGCAACTGACAATTTGCGGATTGAATATTTTATCTTTCTATCCTGAAAAAACATTCCAGTCCTCCTTTTATTTCATAATTTCATTCTATCATAAATAGTTAATATTAGCGATTTTTTTTGACCGTAAATTTTTAAAAACTTATTTGTGTATATTTCCTCATAATATACAAATATACAAAAAGCTCCTTCTCCAAAATAGTAATTATAGAGATTTTTGTAAAAAAATGAAAGGAATCGCTCCCTTTCATTTTTTGCTTTTATTTCCAATTTAATACCGCGTTCAAACCATAGTGGTCACTGACCTGTGGACTATTTTGACCATCAAAAACCACATGTAAGCTTTCTACTTCTAACTCTTTCGTTGTAAAGACATAGTCAATTCGAAGCGGTTCGGTATTGCCTTTCCAGCCATCAATTTCTGGTGGTACTGTATAGCTGCCACTTCTCTCCTTAGCAACTTCAAAAGCATCTTGTAACTCTAGAGGACTAGTTAAAATCGCTTGGTAGCCTTCCTGACCAGCTGGGTTATTGAAATCACCAGCTAAAATCAGAGGTTTGTTCAAACCTTTCAGCACAGCCTCAAATCGTGCCCATTCTTCCTGGAAACCTTTATTCCACCAAGAAAGATGAACACTTGCAAGAGCAAGCTCCTTACCATCTACCTCCGTCTCCGCCAAAGCAACACGTCGAGTATGATAGTCAGTTGGATCATCCACATCTGAAACTAAAATCTCACGCGCTTGAATAGGCGTTTTAGATAAGATTGCCACACCTTCATGGTAGCGGTCATAGCCGATATGATTGTAAGCCCAAGTCCAGTAGTAGGTCTTCTCCTTCTCAGCCAACTTTTCAACCAAAAGTCTCACATAGTGGTCTTGATGAATGGGTTCTGCCGCTGGCAAAGCTTGATAAAGATGATCAACTTCCACTTCTGGAGAAGTAATTTCTTGATTGATTTCTTGGAAACAAATCAAATCATAGTCTTTTTCAAGAATATCCTGGAGCAAGAGCTGGAATTTTTCCTCTGCTTCCTTCTCCATCCAACTGTGGGTATTGAGTGTTAAAAATTTCATGCTTTTCTCCTAAAACAAGAGGTTGGAAAACAGCTTCCAACCTCAAGTATATTACAATTCTACTTTAGCAACTGCTGTTTTAGCTGCAAGAGAACCAGTTTGTTCTAATTTAACAGATTTGAGAACATCTCCATTTGTGAAGACAACCACTGTTGAAGTTTCACGACCTGCTGCACGGATAGCATCCAAGTCAGCTGTGACAAGAAGATCACCAGCAGCAACCTTTTGTCCTTCAGCTACGTGAACTGTGAATGGTTTTCCTTCAAGGCTTACAGTATCCAAACCGATGTGAACAAGTACTTCAAGACCTGCTTCAGTCACAAGACCAAGAGCATGTTTTGTAGGGAAGATACTTGATACAGTACCTGTAACTGGAGATACGATATTTCCATTTGCTGGTTCTACCGCAAATCCGTCACCCATCATTTTTTGAGCAAAAACTGGGTCTTTCACTTGTTCCAAGGCAATGACTTGACCATCAGCTACTGAGTAAACTTCCTCAGTTACACCCTTGAAATGTACAGTATTTTGTTGAGCTTCCGTCATTTGGCTTGGAAGAGTTTCAGGAATAACCTCACCTGAGTCAAGGATATCTTGGATATCAGATTTCAATACGTCAGCTTTTGGTCCGTAGATAGCTTGGACGCCTTGTCCTTTCATGACAAGACCCATAGCTCCTTCAGCTTTCCATTGTTCCTCAGTACCAACACGATCTGCGTCCTTAACAGTTACACGAAGACGAGTCATACATGCATCTACATCTACGATGTTTGCACGGCCACCAAGAAGGTTAATGATATTTACAGCTTGAGAAGCAGCTGCAACTTTTGTTTCTCCTGGAGCTGCATCTTCTGATGCTCCTTCAGCAGTTTCATAGTTTCCGTTACGTCCTGGAGTTGCATAGTTGAATTTTTGAATCATGAAGTTGGCAATGAAGTACATGATGACTGCAAAGAGGACAGTTACCCAGATAAAGTTAATGATATCCATACCAAGACCAGCGTTGATAGCTAGCGGAGTACGAGTCAAGAATTCAATTGAACCGAATGAGTGCACACGAAGGTGAACAATATCTGCCATAGCAAAGGCAGCACCTTGAACTACTGCATAAACAAGGTAAAGCGGTGTTGCGATGAACATGAACATATACTCGATTGGTTCAGTAACCCCTGTCAAGAATGTTGCAAGAGCTGTCGCAATCATCATACCTTTATATTGATGTTTCTTATCAGCATCGACATTACGGTAGATAGCCACGATCACACCCATCAAAATACCGAATGAACCGATCATTTGTCCAACTTTGAAACGAGCTGGGTGAACAGTATCTAACAATTGTTGGTAGTGACTTGCATCTGTACCTTTAAGGTTAACAAGGTCTGTTACCCATGCAAGCCATAGTGGGTCTTGACCAAATACTTGAGTACCTTTAGCTGCACCAGTTAAAATGTCATAAGTACCACCAAGAGCTGTGTAGTTCATTGGGATAGTCAACATATGGTGAAGACCAAATGGCAAGAGCAAACGTTCCAAAGTACCATACAAGAATGGTGCGAGAACTGGCGCAGTTTCTTGAGAGTTGGCAATCCAAATACCAAAGTTATTGATACCTGTTTGAACTACTGGCCAGAAAGCTGCAAGTACAATTGCTGCAATAGCTGAACGAAGAATAACAACAAACGGTACAAAACGTTTCCCGTTGAAGAATGAAAGTGCGTCTGGAAGTTTACGGTAGTTGTAGTATTTGTTATAGGCAGTTGCCCCTACAAAACCTGAGATAATCCCTACGAATACACCCATGTTAAGGGCTGGTGCTTCAAGAACACTGATAAAGTAATCAGCAACTTTGATTGAACCACCAAAGAAAGTAGTTACCATAGCATCTGGATTTTTCAACATATCGCCTGATACACCAAAGATTGTACCAGTGATACGGTTAATCAAGATGAAGGCAAGACCAGCGGCGAAAGCACCACCAGCGCGCTCTTTAGCCCAGCTTCCTCCAATAGCGAGGGCAAACAAAATATGAAGGTTACCGATAACCCCCCAACCAATTTGCTCTAGTACGCCACCAGTAATAACTAGGGGAGCAAGGTTTGGGTCAATCATTGCAAGTGACTTACCGATTGAAATCATCAAACCAGCAGCCGGCATAACCGCGATAACCACCATCAAAGCCTTACCGAATTTTTGCCAAAATTCGAAAGACAAGACATTTTTGAATGTAGCTTTCATCATTCAAATCTCCTTTATTTTATTTAGGCAAACGTTTTACGAAAACGTTTGCACTTGTTTATAATTTAATTATACCACTTTATTTTTTTTTGTAAAGGCTTTTATAAAAAAATTTTCCGTTTTTCTTAAATTTTTATACAAGCGCTAAAAGAAAAAAGAGAAGCTCAAGAAAACTTCTCTTTTAAAATTGTATTATTTCTGATTTGGTCTGTAAGTTGCATTTATATCCAACTAGATCTTCAAGAATCGACGCATTGAAATGCCTGATCCGATTGCCCCAATGAAAATACCAATCACAAACAATAGGACTGTCATCAAAGGGATAAACACATCTGGTGTAATCATTGACAAGTTTTGCCCCACCAAAGATTTATTGACAGATTGATAAACCATATTGTAAACAAAGAATACAAGGACTGAAGGAATCGCTGCACCTAGTAAGCCGATAAAGGCACCTTCTAGCAAGAATGGACCACGAATATAGCCATTTTTAGCTCCTACTAGACGCATGATTTGAATTTCACGGCTCCGAGAAATAATGGTAATACGAATGGTATTGGAAATCAGGAAGACTGCAATAAAAATCAAGAGCCCTGCAATAACTAATCCCCAAACACGGATAAAGGAAGCCAGTTCGAAAAGTCGTTGAGTGTTGGCACCACCGTCTTGAACCTCAGATACCCCTTCAATTTTCTTGGCCTCTTCTGCTACTTTAGGAACATCACTCGGAGTATTGGTATCAACGATATAGGCATCATAGAGAGGATTAGCATCTCCTTCAAAGACCTTCCAATCGTCTCCCATCGTTTCAGTCAATTTTTGATACTGCTCTTCCTTGCTTGAAAAAGTGACATTCTTAACACCTTTCATGGCTTTTAAGGCATCATAAACCTTGTGATAGTCATTATTGGTAACTGTCTGACCTTCTTTTTCAATCGTTTCACTATTATCCGCCACATCCTTACGAATGTAAACCATGACACGAACGTTGTTTTCAATATCGGTAGCCAGTTTCGCTGTATTAAAAATTACGGATGCAAACAGGGCAACTAGAGTCAAGGTAATCATAACCGAGCTCACTGCTGCTACTGTCATCCAGCCATTTCGTTTTAAACTTTTTAATGATTCAAATAAATGGCGAAAAAATCTACTAATCATCGTATCCATATTCTCCTTTAGCTTCGTCACGAACGACACGGCCATTTTCAATGGCAATGACACGGTGGCGCAAGGTATTTACAATCTGGCTATTGTGGGTCGCCATCAAGACAGTAGTACCTTGGAGATTGATGCGTTCCAACAGATTCATAATTTCCCAAGAATTATCTGGGTCCAAGTTTCCTGTCGGCTCATCGGCAATCAAGACCTTAGGATTGTTCACAATCGCACGGGCAATCGCAATCCGTTGCTGCTCTCCACCTGAGAGTTCGTTAGGGAAAGAGCGAACCTTGTGTTTCAAACCGACCAAGTCCAAGACTTCCATAACCCGTTTCTTAATATTGCGACGGTTCTCACCGATTACTTCCATTGCGTAAGCAATATTTTCATAAACAGTTTTCTTTGGCAAGAGTTTGTAATCTTGGAAGACTACCCCAACACTGCGACGGAGTAGAGGGATATCTTTCTTCTTGATTTTAACCAAATTAAAGCCTGCAACTGTTAGGCTCCCTTTTTCAATCTTTACTTCTCGATATAAAGCTCGAATAAAGGTTGACTTCCCTGCTCCGGAAGGCCCAACGATATAGGCAAATTCTCCTGGTTCAATACTAAGAGAGACTCCACGAAGAGCAGTCGTTCCGTTATCGTATTTTTTGACAACATCTCGCATTTCAATGATTGACATGTGAGTTCCTTTCTATTCTTAGCTGATTCGCCACTTAAGATAAGCATCGATGAAACCATCAAGATCTCCATCCATGACCTTATCTACCTGAGCGACTTCAAAGCTCGTACGGTGATCTTTTACCATGGTATAAGGTGTGAAGACATAAGAACGAATCTGACTTCCCCAAGTGATTTCTTTTTTCTCACCTTTGAGGGAATCGACTTCCGCAGCTTTCTTTTCTTGCTCCATTTGATAGAGCTTGGCTTGCAACATCTTCATAGCACGATCTCTATTTCCATACTGGGTACGATCGACTGTCGATTGAACGACTGTCCCCGTAGGAATGTGTGTCAAACGCACACCTGTTGAAACTTTATTGACGTTTTGTCCACCAGCACCACCTGAACGGAAGGTATCCATTTTGATATCATCTTCACGAATCTCCACTTCGATGGTATCATCCAACTCAGGCATAACCTCAACGGATGTAAATGAAGTATGGCGACGTTTGGCAGAGTCAAATGGTGAAATACGGACCAAACGGTGAACACCCATTTCTGACTTGAGAAGACCGTAGGCATTTAGACCTTCAAAGGACAAGGTCACAGACTTGATGCCCGCTTCATCACCAGCTTGGTAATCCAAGACTTCGACCTTAAAGCCTTTGGCATTTCCATAACGAGTGTACATACGGAGCAACATATCACCCCAGTCTTGAGCCTCAGTACCACCAGATCCTGGATGAATCTCCAAGATTGCATTATTGTGGTCATAAGGTTCTGACAAGAGAAGCGTCATTTCGTAACTGGTCATCATCTTATCCAGTTCTGTCAACTGTTCAACCAGTTCATCACGTACAGACTCGTCTTCTACTAAAAAGTCCAATAAAATTTCAACTTCATCCTGCAACTCTTCCATCTTACGGAAGGTGTTGTAGGTGTTTTTTAATTCATTTAATTCTTGCGACGTTTTTTGAGCCGCGATATTATCGTTCCAAAAATCAGGTTCTGTCATCTTGTTCTCCAAGATGGCAATCTCTTCCTCTAAACCTTCGAGGTCAAAGAGACCCCCTGAAAGAAGCTAATTTTTCACGATTTGCGTCAAGTTTTTGACGAATTTCTGAAATGTCCATAAATACTCCTTTATTCACATCGTTTCATTATACCACATTCTCTCATTTCTTTCCATATTTTACTTGTTATTTCAAATTGTATACAAAAAAGAGGGCTTTCACCCTCCATTTTATAACTTTTTAGCAGATGTTCGAGCAATCTCCTCTACTTGGATACCTTGCGCTTCAAATTTCTCCTTCAGGAAGGTTAAATCAATCGTCCCATCAATTTGAACTTCAATAACAACCTTACCATCCTTGCGAGGAATATTAACGGTGTGTGAAATATTCAGATTTTCTTCTACAATCAAGGTTACAATCTTGCCCAAAACCCCGACTTCATTTTCCGTAATAAACCGAACACGAATTCCTTCCTCGCCGTAGCCAGCGATTTCTAGAAAGGCTTGAAAAACATCACGATCTGTAATCACACCATAAACCTGTTGATTGTCCACAACTGGAAGAATACCGATTTTATTCTTTAACATGAGATAAGTTGCATCCTCTAAACTAGCATAACCTGAGACTGTGATAACATCGCGAATCATGATGTCTTTAACTTTGGTCTTATTGAGAAGATAATTCATCTCATAGATGGAGAGACTGGTTGCTTTAGACGGACTGGCTTCAGCAATAGTTCCTTCTGTTACAAGACCAACCAATTGATCATTTTCGATAACAGGTAAACGGTGCAAACCTTGCTCGCGCATCAAATCTGCTGCATGTGCTACAGTCGTATCTGGACTGATATAAACTACCTTGCGGGTCATAAAATCTTTAACTGCCATGAGACTTCTCCTTCTTTATTGCTACTATAATTATACACTTTCTTACAAAAACTATCAAACGCTTTCATCTCTTTTTCAAGATTTTGTAACATTCAATCACAAAAAAGAGAGAAATAGCCTTCTCTCTTAAACTTAAAGGCTCTATAATTTCTGTAGTGGGTGAAATCACTGTAGGAATGATGGGCCTCTTTTGTTGTAGAAGAAAAGTCCCATAAGATCTATAATGAAAAGCGATCAAACCATCATTAGAAAGAATCTTATGGAACCATTACATTTTATCACAAAACTACTTGATATCAAAGACCCTAATATCCAGATTCTAGATATCATCAATATGGATACACACAAGGAAATTATTGCTAAACTGGACTTCGACGCCCCATCTTGTCCTGATTGCAAGTCAAATGAAGAAATATGACTTTCAAAAACCGTCTAATATTCCTTACCCTGAAACGACTAACATGCCTACCAGAATTCTTCTGAAAAAGCGTCGTTTCAAGTGCTATCAGTGTTCGAAAATGATGGTCGCTGAGACTTCTCTCGTTAAAAAAATTCACCAAATCCCTCGTATTATCAACCAAAAGATTGCTCAAAAGTTGATTGAAAAGACTTCTATGACCGATATTGCCCATCGGCTGTCCATTTCAACTTCAACTGTTATCCGAAAGCTCAATGACTTCCGTTTTAAACACGATTTTTCTCATCTTCCAGAGATTATGTCCTGGGATGAGTACGCTTTTACTAAGGGAAAGATGAGTTTCATTGCGCAAGATTTTAAAAAGCTCAATATTATCACTGTTCTTGAGGGACGAACACAAGCTGTTATCCGAAATCGCTTTATTAAATATGATAGGGCAGTCCGATGTCGAGTGAAAATCATTACTATGGATATGTTTAGTCCCTACTATGAATTGGCTAAACAGCTTTTTCCATGTGCTAAAATCGTTCTAGATCGTTTTCATATTGTCCAACACTTAAGCCGTGCCATGAGTCGTGTGCGTATCCAAATCATGAATCAGTTTGAGCGAAAATCCCATGAATACAAGGCTATCAAGCGCTACTGGAGGCTCATTCAACAAGATAGCCGTAAACTCAGCGATAAACGTTTTTATCGCCCTACTTTTCGTATGCACTTAACGAATAGAGAAATTCTAGACAAGCTTTTAAGCTATTCAGAAGACTTAAAACACCACTATCATCTCTACCAACTCTTGCTTTTTCACTTTCAGAATAATGAACCAGAGAAATTTCTAGGACTCATTGAGGACAATCTAAAGCTGATTCATCCTCTTTTTCAGACTATCTTTAAAACCTTCCTCAAAGACAAAGAGAAAATCGTCAACGCCCTCCAATTATCCTATTCCAACGCAAAATTGGAAGCGACTAATAATCTCATCAAACTCATCAAACGAAATACCTTTGGATTTCGGAACTTTGAAAACTTCAAGAAACGGATTTTCATCACTCTGAACATCAAAAAAGAAAGGACAAAATTTGTCCTTTCTCGATCTTAGCTTTTCTTCAATCCACTATAGTTGACAAAGAGCCCCAAATTTGGAGCTCCTCAAATTCATCTACAAAATAATCCACTGGATCGGATGATTGCTTATGCAATCTCCATCTGCAACCTAAACTAGTCTCCCAGACTAGAGGAGAATTGCTTCCGCAATTCTTATCCGCCGACTAAAACAATCCACTGGATTGGATGATTACTTACGTAATCCTTATCTGCCGACTAAAAAGGTCCCCTGGACTATAGAGGAATTGCTTTCGCAACTCTCATCCACCGACTAAAACAATCCACTGGATCTGATGATTGCTAAGCAATCTCTATCTGCCGACTAAAAAGGTCCCCCGGACCTTTTTAGCCACCTAGATATGCTTTTCTGACTTCGTCTGATGCTGCGAGTTCTTTTCCTGTTCCTGATAGGACAATCTTTCCTGTTTCAAGTACATAACCACGGTCAGAGATAGCAAGGGCCTTGTTAGCGTTCTGTTCAATTAGGAGAACCGTTGTTCCTTGCTTCTGAATATCTTGAATGATATCAAAAATTTCTTGGATAAAGATAGGGGCAAGTCCCATAGACGGCTCATCCAAGAGAAGGAGCTTAGGTGTAGACATGAGAGCGCGTCCCATAGCCAGCATCTGCTGTTCACCACCTGAAAGAGTTGCCGCATCTTGATTTTTGCGTTCTTCCAGACGAGGGAAACGTGAAAAGACTTTTTTCAAGTTAGCTTGATTTTCTTCACGATTTTTCTTTAAAAAGGCTCCCATTTCCAAGTTTTCCATAACAGTCAAACCCGGGAAAACATGGCGTCCCTCAGGAACTTGTGAAAGGCCACCTGCCACGATTTTTTGCGCTGGCATCTTTTGAATTTCTTTTCCTAAAAACTGAATTTTACCAGCACTTGGACGAACCAAACCTGAAAGGGTACGAAGAATGGTTGTTTTACCAGCACCATTGGCACCAATCAAGGAAACAACTTCACCTTCATTAACCTCGAAACTTGCATCACGAACTGCTTGGATCATACCGTAATGCACAGAGAGGTTTTCAACTTTTAACATAGACATTAGGCTTCACCTCCTAGATAAGCTTCGATAACACGTTTGTTGTTCTTGATCTCATCTGGAGTACCATGAGCAATCAAACGACCATATTCAAGAACATAGATACGCTCAGTGACTTCCATAACCAAATTCATGTCGTGTTCGATGAGCATGATGGTAATTTTAAATTCGTCTTTGATACGACGGATCAATTCTGTCAATTCAGCTGTCTCTTGTGGATTCATCCCGGCTGCAGGTTCATCCAAAAAGAGGATCTTAGGTTCTGTTGCCAGAGCACGAACGATTTCTAATCGACGTTGTTGACCATAGGCCAAATTCTTCGCAAGAGTATCTGCGTCGCCATCCAAATCAAAAATCTTCAGTAAGTCCAAAGCTTTGCTTTTTAATTCTTCCTCGTTCTTATAAAAAGCTGGTAGACGTAGAAAGCTAGCGAGGACATGTTGTTTATGATGATTTCCAAAAGCGATGAGAACATTGTCTAAAACTGTCAGATCCTTGAACAAACGAATATTTTGGAAAGTACGACTGAGTCCAAGTGAAGCAATCTTATAGGGAGTTTTCCCATTTAGGAGGTGACCATCTAGTGTCACCGTACCTTCACTTGGTTCATAAACACCGGTCAAGAGATTGAAAAGGGTTGTTTTACCAGCTCCGTTTGGTCCAATCAAACCAACCAATTCTCCCTCGTTCAATTCAAGAGTGACATCTCCAACAGCTGTTAGACCGCCAAAATGTTTGGTTAACTGTTTAACTTCAAGTAGTGCCATTAGTTTTGTCCCTCCTTCTTAGATTTTTTAAAGAAACGTGATAGACTCAATTCCCATGTCCCAAGAAGTCCACCTGGTCTGAAAATCATGACCAATACAAGAGCCAAGGCGTAGATAATCATACGTACGCTAGCAACATCTTGAAGGAGCATATTTAAAATTCCTAAAACAATCGCTGAAACGATGGTACCAGTAATCGATCCAAGTCCACCAAATACAACGATAATCAACACGTTGATGGAATTAATAAAGGTGTAATCTTTTGGCACAACAGATCCGATAAAACCAGCCTGAAGTGAACCAGCAATACTTGCTGTAATGGCACCAAAGACAAAAGCGATAATCTTGATCTTTGTAGTGTTTACCCCAACGGACTCTGCAGCAATCTCATCCTCACGAACAGATAGAGTAAAGCGTCCAATTGGACTACGTAGAAAATTGAGAGTTGCAATAGTTGTGATCACCACAAATAGATAAACCATCTGCCAGTTGGTAAAGTTTGGAATACCCAAGATACCAGCAGCACCGTTGGTCAAACTTCCACCATTAATGATAAAGATACGAATAATTTCTGAAACACCTAGTGTCGCAACAGCCAGGTAGTCACCCTTCAAGCGGAGTGTTGGAATTCCAACGAGCAAAGCGACTGCACCAGAAATCAAGGCCCCCAAGACCATTGCGCCAAAGAAGGCACCATAGGTTGGTGATTTTGAGCCAATAATCGCTGCTGCATAAGCCCCAATCGCCATAAAACCTGCATGGCCGAGTGAGAATTGTCCTGAAAAACCAACGATTAAGTTCAAACCGACTGCAAGGATGATATTAATTCCAATTTGTTCTAAAATTTGGACATGGAATAGATTGAGAACACCAGCAGAAACCAGTACAGTAATCAATCCATAACCTGCTAACAGAAGGAATAACCAGAGAATATTTACTTTAAGATTTATCTTCATTGTTTACACCTTCTCTTTCACATTCTTACCAAGGATACCTGCAGGTCGAACAATCAGAATCAAAAGCAAGATTCCATATACGATAGCATCACGAAAATCAGACATACCAAAGGCAGTTGCAAAAGTTTCCAACAAGCCAATCACAAATCCCCCTAAAGCTGCACCAGGAATAATTCCGATACCACCAAGAACGGCCGCAACGAATGATTTTAGACCTGGAGTCACACCCATCAAAGGTTCAAGAGAGTTGTAGTAAAGGGCAATGAGGACACCCGCTGCACCAGCAAGGGCTGAACCCAAAGCAAAGGTAAAACTGATTGTACGATTTACATTGATTCCCATCAATTGAGCCGCGTCACTATCAACTGATACCGCACGCATGGCTTTCCCCATTTTTGTTTTTTGGACGATCAATTGCAATAAAACCATCAACAGTACAGAAACTGCTAAAATCATCAATTGAACATTTGTCAAGCTAATTGGCCCAAAATCAAAACGGACTGTTTCAATGGCTTGAGGGAAAGCACGAGTATTAGCGCCTACTAGATAAACCATCCCGTATTCCAGTAGGAAGGAAACTCCGATGGCTGTAATCAAAACAGCAATACGTGTAGAGTGTCGCAAAGGACGGTAGGCAAGAAACTCAATCACAACACCAAGTAGTGCGGTTCCTGCCATTGAAATAATTAAAGCTAAAAAGAAATCCATTTGGAAAGAATTAATCAAAAAGTAACCAATAAAGGCACCCATCATATAAATATCACCGTGGGCGAAGTTGATGAGTTTGATAATTCCATAAACCATGGTATAACCCAGGGCCAAAAGTGCATAAACACTACCCAGAATGAGACCATTCACAAGTTGTTGGAGCATAGCATTCACTCTTTTCTATCGTTATTTTTTAGAAAATTTCTCAATTTTCACAAGTTCATAAACACCGAAACAGGGAGTGAGTCAAAGGCTCATTCCCTATTTCAACTACTATTCTAATGTTATGGTTTTACAACTTCTGCTGCTTCCACTTTACCATTGTTCATGGTCATCATGTAAGCAGTTTTCACTGTATTGTGGTCAGCATCAAAGCTTGTTTGACCAGTTACACCATCAAAATCTTTGGTTTTAGCAAGGTTGTCCTTGATTTCACCTGAGTTTTTAGCACCTTTTGCAGCATTAGCTACTAGGTAAACTGAGTCATAGGCCAAAGCTGAGAATGTTGAAGGTTCTTCGTTGTATTTAGCACGGTAGGCTTCAAGGAAGGCTTTAGCTTTTGCAGAGACATCAACTGTAGTTGAGAATCCTGAGATGAAGTAAATGTTTGATGCTCTTTCAGCAGTCGCTTGTTGAACAAATTCTTCACCGTTAAAGCCGTCACCACCAACGATTGGTTTATCAATTCCCATACCACGTGCTTGGTTTACGATTTTACCTGCTTCTGTGTAGTAACCTGGAACAACGATAGCGTCAAACTCTTTCCCTTTCATTTTAGTAAGGGCTGCTTGGAAGTCTGTATCACCTGCTACAAACGTTTCGTCTGCAACAATTTCACCTTTGTAGGCTTCACGGAAAGATTTAGCAATACCTTTAGCATAGTCACTTGCATTGTCCGTATAAAGAACAACCTTCTTAGCGTTCAATTTGTTTGTCATATAGTTTGAAATGATCTTCCCTTGGAAGCTATCTTGGAAAGTTCCGATAAATAGATATTCTTGACCTTTGGTCAATCCATCTTGAGTCGCACTTGGTGAGATCAATGGCACTCCTGCTTGAGTAGCGTTGGCTACAGCTGCAGCAGTTGCACCAGATGTCGCAGGTCCTACGATAGCTGTAACTTTTGATTGGGTAACTAGGTTAGTTGTAACAGAGGCAGCCTCAGCAGTTTCAGATTTGTTATCTTTATCCACAACTTCGATTTGTTTTCCATCGATACCACCTGCAGCATTGATTTCATCAACAGCAAGTTGAGCACCTTTTTGTTCAGAAGTACCATAGGCAGCTACAGCACCTGTTTCTTCAAAGTTAAAACCGATTTTGATCGTCTTTTCGTCTACTGGGTTACCAGTTGTATTTGACGCTCCTGACTTGACCTCTCCACAAGCAGCGAGAAGAGCTACGCTAGCAAGAGCCACAAAAGATAGGGCAAATTTTTTCTTCATTTTTAATCTCCTTATAGTTGTTTCAAAAATAGTATGTTAAGAATATACCGAATTATCAGAAAATTGTCAACACATTTATCTCATTTTTTAAATGATAACGTTTTCCTCAGTGCGATAGAGATTGCCAACAAAGGGAGTTTCTAACTCTTGAATGTGGCAACGTCTTATTTTTTTGATAAATCTTTCCTTACCTAATCTCTCAACTAAGTCATCTAGCTCCTCAGTTGGAACATAGAGCTGCAAGTAACGATGCTTCTTAGAATGGTAACAGATATCACCGTATTCCTGAAGTTTTTTTGCATCTCGATTATAGTAGAGATAGATGATTAATCCTGATCGATTTGTTTTTTCAAACATGAGAAATCCTCTTTCTAAGAAATCTTCCCCTATTATACCAAAAAAAGCAAACTCCGTCGAGTTTGCTTTCTAGGTTGCTTAGCTTAAAGAATTATTGGCCATGATTTCATCAATAAAGCCATATTCAAGTGTTTCTTGGGCACTCATCCAGTAATCACGTTCTGCATCTGCATGAATTTGCTCAACTGATTTACCTGAGTTATCTGCAAGGATTTGCTCCAAAGTCTTACGAGTTTTGAGCAAGTGCTCTGCAGCGATTGCCATATCGGTTTGTTGGGTACCACCACCTGTACCACCCATTGGTTGGTGAATCATGTACTCTGCATTTGGAAGCATGAAGCGTTTGCCTTTTGCACCACTTGATGCAATAACAGTCCCCATAGATGCAGCCATTCCCATAACGATTGTTTGGACATCAGCCTTGATAAAGTTCATGGTATCAACAATTGCCAAACCAGCCGAAACAGAACCTCCAGGTGTGTTGACATAAAGGTAAATATCTTTTGTGCTGTCTTGGGCATCCAAGAAGAGCAACTGGGCAATAACTGAGTTGGCCATATTATCTTCGACTGGCCCAGTTAGCATGATAATGCGGTCTTTCAGAAGACGAGAGTAAATGTCATAGGAACGTTCTCCACGGCTTGTTTGTTCAATAACTACAGGAATCATTCATTTCTCCTTTTAATGTTGAATTTTCTTAGTCATACGACTCAATACAGAACTATTATATCTTTTTGGTCAAAAAAGGTCAAATTTTTGCTCTATATTATCGACAGAATCAAAAATTCAACTTCCTCGCGAAATTAGAAACATCCTCCAATTTCATCTTTAAGACTCTATCTGAGTCTTATTTCGTACCGAACAAGCGGTCTCCAGCATCTCCGAGACCTGGAACAATATAGCCATGTTCATTCAAGTGTTCGTCCAGAGCTGCTGTAAAGATTTCGACGTCTGGGTGAGCCGCTTGAAGAGCTTTCACTCCCTCTGGAGCAGCTACTAGGCAGACAAATTTGATATTTGATGCGCCACGTTTTTTAAGCGAGTCAACAGCCAAGATAGCTGATCCACCTGTTGCAAGCATTGGATCAACGACAAAGATTTGACGTTGGTCAATATCCTCAGGCAATTTCACCAAGTATTCAACTGGTTGAAGGGTTTCTTCATCACGGTACATACCGATATGACCAACTTTTGCTGCTGGAACCAAGCTCAAGAGCCCATCTACCATCCCGATACCTGCACGCAAGATTGGGACAATCGCCAATTTTTTACCAGCCAATTGTTTTTGAACGGTCTTTGTGATAGGTGTTTCGATTTCCACGTCTTCAAGTGGAAGATCACGAAGTACTTCATATCCCATCAACATTGCAATCTCATCTACTAGCTCACGAAAAGCTTTTGTAGAAGTGTCTGTACGACGCAAGATTGACAATTTATGCTGAATCAGTGGATGATTAATGACTTCAAGTTTTCCCATTTTCTGAATTCCTTCTTTCAATTTATTCTTCTTATTATATCAAAAAACGGTTTAAAAAGCTTTCTAAACCATTTATTTTTATTAATTTTTAAATCAAATCTGCCTCTTGGAGAGCTGTCTGAACAGTCTCTAATGGTAAATGGGTCAACTCAGTGCCTTTTTCTTGATAAAGGTACTGAGCATAGTCATCCATTCGGTACTGGTTGATATAGACTACACGTTTGCAACCAACTTGTAGCAGTTGTTTGGTGCAGTTCAGACAAGGGAAATGGGTCACATAGGCTGTAAATCCTCTAGGAACTCCTCGTTCAGCCCCTTGCAAGATGGCATTGACCTCAGCATGAAGGGTTCGGACACAGTGTCCTTCAATGACTAGACATTCGTGGTCAATGCAGTGCTCCGTTCCTGATACGGAACCATTGTAGCCTGTTGAAATGACTTTATTGTCCTTAACTAGGACAGCTCCCACTTTGGCACGTTTACAGGTCGAACGATTGGCAATCAGTAAAGCCTGGGCTGCAAAGTACTCGTCCCAAGCCAGTCTTTTTTCTGTCATAAGTCTTCTCCTTGTCCTCTATTTTTTGAAAAATGGCAAGCGTAAATCTGCAATCTTTTCAGCTGGAACCTTCATCCCATCCTTGATCCATTTGAGCAGAACCGATACGATGGCAGAGCTCCAAAAGGAATGAAGGTAGCTGCTGACACCTTTTGATTTTCCGTGGTATTTTTCTAGAAATTCCTGCATAGCTTGGACAAAAATCTTTTCCAAGTGGTAGTCCAGAGCGAGTTGGATAACCTTGGCTTCTTTCTTTGCTGCGCGGAAAAGGTGAACCCAGACTAGATAAAGATCGGTTTTGACATCGTAGTGGCTCAACTGTTCCATAATGTTATGGACACTGCGTTTAAAGACGCTTTCCAAAATCTCTTCTTTGGAGTCATAGTTACGATAAAAGGCAGCGCGTGAGACACCCGCCCGCTTGACCAGCTCTGAAATACTAATCTTAGCCAAGTCTTTTTTCTCTAGAAGTTGCAAAAGAGCCGTCTCGATTGCTTCCCTAGTTAAAAAATTGGATTCTTGATTTGATTTTCTGAGATTTTCTAGAGATTTTTCAGATATTTTACGTTCAGACATAACAATTTCTTTCTACTTGTGACAACAGAGAAATGGTACTTTTGTTTCAAGGGCTTTCATGATATAATTGTAAAAAAAGACAGAACCTTTGTCAATGTATAAGTGACAAAGATGGAGAATTTCTATGACTTGGAAGATTGTAGCTGACTCTGGTTGTGATTATCGTCAACTGGCAACTCCTGCTATTGATACTGAATTTGTTAGTGTTCCTTTAACCATTCAAGTAGCTGATCAGGTCTTTATTGATGATGCCAATCTTAACATTGACCACATGATGGAAACCATGTATGCGACTTCTGAGGCTTCAAAATCAGCTTGTCCTAGCCCTGATGATTACTTGCGTGCATTTGAAGGTGCTAAGCATATCTTTGTCGTTACTATTACTGGTACTCTTTCAGGTAGCCATAATAGTGCACAGCTCGCTAAGAACATCTACCTTGAAGAACACCCTGACACTCAGATTCATGTGATCGATACATTGTCTGCAGGTGGTGAGGTTGACTTGATTGTCGAGAAAATCAATAGTTTGATTGATCAAGGACTTTCTTATGAGGAAATTGTTGAAGCCATTACAACCTACCAAGAAAAAACGAAGTTACTCTTTGTTCTTGCTAAAGTTGATAACTTGGTCAAAAATGGCCGTTTAAGTAAGCTTATCGGTACGGTCGTTGGCCTTCTCAACATCCGTATGGTTGGGGAAGCAAGTGAAACTGGAACCCTAGAACTGCTCCAAAAAGCGCGTGGACCAAAAAAATCCCTTCAAGCAGCCTATGAAGAACTCATCAAGGCTGGCTACGCTGGTGGCCGTATCGTCATGGCTCATCGCAGCAATGAAAAATTCTGTCAGCAATTGTCAGAACGCTTGCTTGAAACCTTCCCACAAGCGGATATCAAAATCATCCCGACGTCTGGTCTCTGCAGTTTCTATGCAGAAGATGGCGGTTTGTTGATGGGATATGAAATTAACTAAGATTATGAGCAACAAGAGATGCCAAGCATCTCTTGTTTTTTGTGGTACAATAGAGCTATGAAACATTTTGATACTATTGTCATTGGTGGGGGACCTGCTGGCATGATGGCTACGATTTCTAGTAGCTTTTATGGACAGAAAACTCTTCTCATCGAAAAAAATCGCAAACTTGGTAAAAAATTAGCTGGAACAGGCGGTGGTCGCTGCAATGTGACCAACAATGGAACTTTAGATGACCTATTGGCTGGCATCCCTGGAAATGGGCGCTTTCTTTACAGTGTCTTCTCCCAGTTTGATAACCATGATATCATCAACTTTTTTACGGAAAATGGAGTCAAACTTAAGGTCGAGGACCACGGACGCGTCTTTCCTGCTAGCGACAAGTCTCGGACCATTATCGAAGCTTTGGAGAAGAAAATCACTGAACTCAGTGGTCAAGTCGCTACTCAAACAGAGATTGTTTCAGTTAAAAAAGTGGATAACCAGTTTGTCCTGAAGTCCGCAGACCAGACCTTCACTTGTGATAAACTCATTGTCACAACTGGTGGTAAATCCTATCCTTCTACAGGTTCAACTGGATTTGGACATGAGATCGCCCGCCATTTTAAGCACACCATTACAGAGCTTGAAGCCGCTGAAAGTCCATTATTGACAGATTTTCCACATAAGGCCTTGCAAGGGATTTCGCTTGACAATGTGACCCTAAGCTATGGCAAGCATGTCATCACCCATGACCTGCTCTTTACCCACTTTGGTTTATCGGGCCCTGCTGCCCTGCGCATGTCTAGCTTTGTAAAAGGTGGAGAGGTTCTCTCACTCGATGTTTTACCTCAACTTTCTGAGAGCGACTTGTTGGCATTTCTAGAAGAAAATCGGGAAAAATCCTTAAAAAATGCTTTAAAAACTTTGCTTCCAGAACGCTTGGCAGATTTTTTGGTTCAAGATTATCCTGAAAAAGTCAAACAGCTAACTGAAAAAGAACGGGAACAACTTCTCCATTCTATCAAAGCCCTCAAAATCCCTGTTACTGGCAAAATGTCTCTGGCCAAGTCCTTTGTCACCAAAGGAGGCGTCAGTCTTAAGGAAATCAATCCTAAAACCCTTGAAAGTAAGCTAGTACCTGGGCTCCACTTTGCTGGGGAAGTTTTAGACATCAATGCCCACACAGGTGGCTTTAATATCACTTCTGCCCTCTGTACCGGCTGGGTGGCGGGAAGTCTGCATTATGATTAAATATCAAAGGTTATAAAAAATGAATAGAAGAGAAGCAGTCGAATTTGTCACCATGTGCATGATTAAAAATGGGGACAAAGTTCTGGTCCAAGACCGAGTGAGCCCTGACTGGTCTGGTATTACTTTCCTGGCGTGAAGTGTTATAAATTTTTAAAAAAATCATAGATTCTTTCATTGATAACGATACATTAAATTGTCAAACATAGCTTAAAAAGTATTACAGAATAAATTTCGAATTAATCATATAGAATACTACTATTTTTTTTAAAAAAAATGTTATAATGATAGCGAGAAAAAATCTCGGAGGTTGAATATGCTAATAGAATTTAAAGCAAAGAATTTTACATCTTTCAAAAATGAAGTGACATTTAGTATGGTATCTTCAGAAAAATTACAGGAATTATTAAATAACCGAATTGAAATTGAAACAGATTTCCATTTATTAAAATCTGCTAGTATTTTTGGAGCAAATGCTAGTGGAAAGAGTAATTTGTTGAACGCTTTAGGATTTATTATTGCCTTTCTTCAACGTTCAATGTTAGACTCTCAAGAAGGTAAACGAAATTTTAAAAATTTGACATTTTCTTTAGATAATTCGAGCAATGTTTCTCCTACAGAATTTGAAATTTCCTTTCTTTTGAAAACAAAAATTGTAACGTATAATTTTGCTCTTTCTAAAGGAGATGTATCATCAGAAAGTTTAGTTATAGATGATGACCTAATTTTTAAAAGAAAATTTAATAAGATTGTAGACTACTCCTCTGATTTCTTTAAGACTGAAGAAGAGTTAAATTTAAAGTTTAGTCTAACAAATTCTAATTCACTATTTTTAACTGTTCTTTCTGTAACAAATACAAAAATAGCCGAAGATATTATTG